>JBEBXE010000107.1:0-9710 GCA_040391705.1 Aerobium aerolatum | reverse complement strand
CGGCCAGGATTGGGTGAATGCGGGTTCTCTCATGTCCTGCGCTCCTCCCTGCGCATAAACACGGACTTGTGTTCGTCCCGATGGTCCGTGCGTGCCGGTGTTTTGCCGACAGACTTGACGAACGGTACAGTCTCATGCGCAGTCATGGACGGCCATATACGTTTCATACGTGTGGCGCAGTTTCACACTCTTGAATATGCTGCGGGCGAAGGGAGAGAGGCATGCAAACATCTCAGGTCAAGTCGGCGACGCGCGCCATCGAGATACTCGAGCTGTTCAAACGCGTCCGCCAGCCGCGCGCCATGTCTGAAATCGCGCAGGCGCTCGGCTATCCGCAGTCGAGCACGACCGTGCTGCTCAAGACGCTGGTGACGCTTGGCTACCTGAATTTCGATCGCCGCGAACGGCTGTATTTTCCGACACCGAAGGTCGCTGCCTTGGGCGATTGGGTGCCGCGGGCGCTGTTCGGCAACACCCGCATGCTCGACGCGATGCGCGACGTTCACGCCTCGACCGGCGAGAGCGTTTCCATCAACATCAAGAACGACGTCTACATCCAGTACGTCCAGATCCTGCAATCTGTCCACGCGCTGCGCTTCCATGTCGAGGAGGGCGCGATCCGTCCGCTGACGCAAAGCGGTGTCGGTTGGACGCTGATGTCGACGCTGAGCGACGAGAAGGTCGACAACATCGTACGCCGCGCCAATCTGGCGACGGAGAAGTCGAAGCGCGTGAAAATCAGCGATATGATGGAGAAAGTTCAGGAAATTCGCGAAAAAGGCTATTGTTCGGTCGAAAATGTTCCGTTTCTTGGCGGCGGAACGATCTGTATCGTGCTGCCGGGCACAATTCACGGCCAGACGGCGGTGCTGGGTCTGGGTGGGGCCGCCGAGCGTATTCGCCAAAACCATGATCGCTATCTCTCCATCCTCAAGCGCGCCGCGAAATCCGTGCAACCGGCCGATCCGTTCGACCAGCCGATCGATATCGGTTTCTGAACGGCAAAGATGCGCGGTTTTGAGGCCGCGCATCCCTGATCTCAGGCCGTCTTGCCGGAGCGACGGGCAACAAACCGCCACAGCGCGCCGAGTTCCCCGACAAAGCCACGGCGGAAGAACACCAGCACCACCAGCAGGATGATGCCCTGCGTGATCAGCGCCCATTCGCCGAAGCCGGCGAGTTGCTCGTTGAGCCAGATGATGATCCCCGCGCCAAAGATCGGGCCGGTCAGCGTTCCAAGTCCGCCAAGCAAGGTCATGACGATGACCTCGCCGGACACGGCCCACGACGCATCGGTCAGCGTAGCGAACTGGTAGACTGTCGCCTTCATGCCACCCGCCATGCCTGCCATGCTGGCCGAGATGACGAAGGCGATGAGCTTGACGCGCTCAGGCCGGAACCCGAGCGATTCCACCCGTTGCTCGTTGTCGCGCACGGCGCGCAGCACTTCGCCGAAGGGCGAATGAATCACGCGGTAGTAGAGGAGGACGAGCAGCACGGTCAGCGTCAGAATGAAAAAATAGTAGGTGGTGTTGTCGCGGACCTCGATGAACCCCAGCAGCGGATTGCGGGGTATCCCCTGCATGCCGTCTTCGCCGCCGGTGAACGCGGATTGGAGAAGGATGAAGAAGACGAACTGCGAGAACGCCAGCGTGATCATCGCAAACTGGATGCCGGTTCGCTTGATCGACAGCGAGCCGATGAACAACCCGAGCACTCCGGACGCGGCCGCGCCGGCGAGGATTGCAAGCTCGGTCGATAGCCAGGTGGTCTTCAGCAGATAGCCGGTGAAGTAGGCCGAGCCGCCGAAGAACATCGCGTGGCCGAAGCAGAGCAGGCCGGTGTAGCCAAGCAGCAGGTTGAACGAGCAGGCGAAGATGACGAAGCACATGATCGTCATCAGCATCACCGGGTAGAGGTAGAATGGCGCGATCAGCGCCAGCGCCGCCACGACAACACCCAGCACCAGAACGAGTGTGCGGTTCATCAGTTGGACTCCTTTGCGGAGATGAGGCCACCGGGGCGCAGATAGAGCGCAACGATCATGAACAGGAAGATCACCAGGCTCGACCCTTCGGGATAGATGACCTTGGTCAGCCCCTCGATGGCGCCGAGCAGGTAACCGGCAATCGCCGCGCCGGCGATCGACCCCATGCCGCCGATGACGACCACGGCGAAGACGACGATGATGAGGTTCGATCCCATCGACGGCGACACCTGATAGATCGGGGCGGCCAGCACGCCCGACAGGGCTGCGAGGCCGACGCCGAAACCGTAGGTCAGCGTGATCATCCGGGGCACATTGATGCCGAAGGTTTCGACGATCTGCGGCTTCTCGTTGGCGGCGCGCAGATACGCGCCGAGCTTGGTGTGCTCGATGACGAGCCACGTGCCAATGCAGACCACCAGAGAGAACGCCACCACCCACAGCCGGTAGTAGGGCACGAACATGAAGCCGAGATTCATCCCGCCAGGCAGCGGGTTCTCATACGGCATGCCGGTCGACCCGTACTGGTTGCGGATCAGGCCCTCGATCACCAGCGCCAGCGCATAGGTCGCGAGAAGGCCGTAGAGATGGTCGAGATTTTGCAGCCGCCGCAGCAGAAGCCGTTCGATGCCCATGCCGAAGACAGCGACGACCAACGGGGCAATGACCAGCGCCGGCCAATAGCCGATACCGAGATAGTTCAGCAACAGCCACGCCACGAATGCGCCGAGCATGTACTGCGCGCCATGGGCGAAATTGACCACGTTCATCAGGCCGAAGATGATCGCCAGACCCATGGACAGCATGGCGTAGAACGATCCGTTGATCAGCCCCAGAAGGAGCTGGCCGAACAGCAATTGTGTGCTCAGGTTCTCGAACATGCCATCATACTCCGAGGTAAGTCTTGAGCCGATCCATGTCGGCTTCGAGTTCGGCGTTGGTGACGATGTCGACCACCTTGCCGTTCTCCACCACCACATGCCGGTCGGCGACTTGTCTGGCGAAGCGCAGGTTCTGTTCAACCAGAATGATGGTGAACCCCTGCTGCTTCAGCCGCTTGATCAGTTCCCCGATCTCCTTGACCACTACCGGGGCCAAGCCTTCGCTGGGCTCATCGAGCAGCAGCAGGCGTGATCCGGTGCGCAGGATGCGGGCGATGGCGAGCATCTGCTGCTCGCCGCCTGAAAGCTTGGTGCCCTGGCTGCCGGCGCGTGCCTTCAGGTTGGGAAACGCCGTAAACAGGTCGTCGTCGGACATACCGCCCGACTGGAGAACCGGCGGCAGGAACATGTTCTCGCGCACCGAGAGCGACGAGAAGATGGCGCGATCTTCGGGGCAGTAGCCGATGCCCATGCGGGCTATTTCGAAGGTGCGCTTGCCGATCAGTTGCTGGTCGCGCAGCTTGATCGAGCCGGTACGCTTCTTGAGCAGGCCCATGATCGAGCGCAACGTCGTGGTCTTGCCCGCGCCGTTGCGACCGATCAGCGTCAGGAGTTCGCCTTCGCGGACATCGAAATTCATGCCGTGCAGGACATGGGATTCGGCGTACCAGGCGTGGAGATCGCGGACGTCGAGCATCGTCGCTCCCGCGGAAGCCGCAGCGCTATTCATCAACGCCTCCCATATATGCAGCGATGACCTGTTCATTGCCGGACACCTCGGCATAGGTGCCCTCGGCGAGGATTTCGCCATGCTGAAGCACGGTGATGCGGTCGCACAGCGTGGAGACGACCGACAGATTGTGCTCGACCAGCAGAACCGTGCGGCCTTCGGCAACGCGCTTGATCAGCGCGGTGATCGGCTCGATATCCTCGTGACCCATGCCAGCGGTCGGTTCGTCCAGCAGCATGACGCGCGGATCGAGCGCCAGCGTGGTGGCGATCTCGAGCGCGCGTTTCTTGCCGTAGGAGAGTTCGGCGGCGGTGATGTTGCGGCTGTCGGCAAGCCCGACCTGCTCCAGCAGCTCCTCGGCTTTGCCGTTGAGCGGAGCGACGGCGGCCAGCGACCGCCAGAAACGATAGGCGGTGCCGTAATGCGACTGCAGCGCAACGCGGACGTTCTCCAGAACGGTCAGATTCGGAAACGTTGCCGAAATCTGGAACGACCTGACGAGGCCGCGCCGGGCCACCTCGGCGGTGCGCAGCGCCGAAATGTCCTGCCCGTCATAGATGATGCGCCCTGCGGTGGGCGCCAGCGTCTTGGTCAGCAGATTGAAAAACGTCGTCTTGCCCGCGCCATTTGGACCGATCAGCGCATGGACGGAATTTCGCCGGACCGCGAGGTTCACGTTCTTCACTGCAGCAAAGCCGCCAAACACCTTGGTCAGCCCTTCGGCCACCAGGACGTTGTCTGCAGGCGGCTGACTTCCGACACCTGAAGGTGCACTCGTTGTCATGTTTCCTCCCTTCCGCGCCCAGATCGAGGGCGACGGGGTTTAGCGTTGCGCCGTAGCGTCGATGCCTGAATCCGATCTAGCTCGGCAGGCCGAGAACGGCCTTCGCCAGGATGTTCTTTTGTATCTCATTCGAACCGCCAAAGATCGCCGGCGCGCGCGAATCCAGGAACAGATTCATCGCATCCACTTCGCCTTCGCCCGCTTCGATGTCGTCAAACAGACGTGCATCGTCGCCGGAAAGGGCCAGGGTCTCTTCAGTGATCCGCTGGTACAGTTCGGTGGTGAAGATTTTCAGGATCGACACGTCGGCACCAAGTTGCCCGCCGTCGCGCAACACCTTGGCATAGCGCTCGAAGGTCGAGCCGAGGTCGTAGAGGTCGAGACGCAGTTTTGCATAGCGCGACCGGAATGCCGGATCGGCGAAGCCACCGCGTGCATGCGCCAGCTTCTCGAGCCGGTCGATGGCGATTTCGGGTCGGGTCGGCGCACCCAGGAAGATGCGTTCATGGCCCAGCACCGACTTCGCCACGTTCCAGCCCTGGTCGATTTCGCCGACCACATTGGTGACGGGAACCCGGACATCGTCGAAAAAGACTTCGCAGAAGTCGGTTTCAACACGCAAATTGGCGATCGGGCGGACTTTGACGCCCGGTGTTTGCATGTCGATCAACAGGACGGTGATGCCCTTCTGGCGAACCTTCTCGTCGCGGCTGGTGCGCACCAGCGCAAAGATCCAGTTGGCGCAATGCGCGAGCGTCGTCCAGATCTTCTGGCCGTTGACGACGAAGCTGTCGCCGTCGCGCACCGCTGTGGTGCGCAGGCTGGCAAGGTCGGAACCGGCATTTGGCTCCGAATAGCCCTGGCACCAGACATCGTCGCCGGAGAGGATGCGCGGCAGGTAATGGGCCTTCTGATCTTCGGTCCCGTGCTCAATCAGCAGCGGCCCGATCAGGCCGATGCCGTGGTCGGGAATGCGGGGGCAGCCGAGGCGGCCCCATTCCTCGACATAAATCATGTGCTTGGCCGGGCTCAGGCCCATGCCGCCATGCTCGACCGGCCAGGTCGGCGCGAGCCAGCCTGCTTCGCTCAACCCATGGTACCACGCCGCCACCTCGTCGAAGACGGGGCGCTGGTTGCGCATGAAGCGCAACTCGCTGGGGCAGCGCTCCTCGACGAGACGCACGAAAGCCGCGCGAAAATCCTCGTCGGAAAGGGCGTTCCAGTCGGTGACCATTACTTCTGATCCTTGAACACGGCAGGGCGCTTTTCGAGGAACGCGCTCATGGCTTCCTTGGAGTCTTCGTGGCGGGTCATCTCCACGGTCAGGTTCTGTTCGAAACGGTAACCGTCGCGGAGCGGCATGTGCTCGACCGTGTTGATCGCGCGCTTGGCGAGGCTGAGCGCCTTCGGGCTCTTGGACGCGACGTTGCGGGCAATGTTCATCGCTTCTTCAAGCAGGTCAGGCTGCGGCACGCAGGCTTCGATGATACCGCGGCGATAAGCTTCCTCAGCCGAGACGCGGTAGCCGGTCAGGATCATGCGACGTGCCAGCGAATGCGGGAACAGACGCATCGCATGGCGCGCGCCACCCATCAGGCCGATGTCGATTTCCGGCAGGCTGAAGAACGCGTTGTCGGATGCAAGGATGATGTCACAGGCGATGACCAGCCCGAGGCCTGCACCGAGCGCCGGGCCGTTGACGGCGGCGATCACGGTCTTGTTGCATTCCATGATGCAGTTCGAGACTTCGCGCGTGCGGCGAAGGTGGCGGTAGGTGTCTCCGGCGACGCCGCTGCCTACGCTGGCGCGCGACTTGATGTCGGCTCCGGCCGAGAAGATCTTTCCCTGTCCGGTCAGGACAATGACGCGAACTTCCGGGGTTTCGTTCAGTTCGTCAAACACGTCGATCAGCTCTTCGACGAAGGCGCGCGACTGCGCGTTGACCGGCGGCGCGTCCATGGTGACGAGCGCGATGTGATCCTTGATTTCGGTCTTGATGAGGTTGTTCTGCATGTTGCTTACTCCAAATCGATGAATCGGGGCGCGAGGGCTAGGCAGCCAGCTCCAGGTCGACGAACTCCAGCCGCAATTGCTCCGGCTGGCCAAGTGTGGCGTTGAGGGCGATGGCGCGCTTCAGGTAGAGACCGATCTGGCATTCGTCGGTGAAGCCCATGGCGCCATGCAGATGCACCGCGCGGCGGCAGATCGAGGTGGCTGCGTCGCCGGCGCGGGCCTTGGCGGCCAGCACCGACAGATGCGCGCCGTGACGATCCGTATCCGACTGCCGGTTGATCGCGTTGACGACCGAGGCGCAGGCGAATTCGGCGTCCGACCACATCTCGACCATGCGATGCTGCAGAACCTGGAAACTGCCGATCGGTTTGCCGAACTGGACCCGGTCCTTGGTGAAGGCGATGGTGGTTTCGACAACGCGGCTGGCGAGGCCCGCGAGTTCGGCGGCAAGCGCGACGCGCGCCATCCGTGTTGGCTGCGCCATCAGGGCGTCGAGCGTGTCGGCGCGCGCGAGAATGTTGGCGGTCGGGACCGTGACTTGGTCAAACCGGACCGTGTGCAGCGTTGCGCCGTCGACGCCGCGATGGGCTTCGAGAGCCAAACCGGGAGCGTTGGCCGGCACCGAAACCAGCGCCGCACCATTGTCCGTGGCGGTAGCGACGAGGAAATCGCTGGCGCTGGCCGCAGCTTCGACCAAGCGCTTTTCGCCGGACAGGACGATGCCGTCGGCGGTGGCAATGCCGTGGAGCGGCTTGCCCTTGCTGTGCGATGCGGGATCGATCGAGGCGACGGTGACGATATCGCCCGAAACCAGCACATCCGCCAGCCGCTGGCGCTCCGGCGTTGCCGGGGCCTGGCCGAGCAGCGCCGAGACCAGCACAGCGCCGGCCGACAGCGGCTCGCAGATGAGATGACGGCCGAGCGCTTCGCTCAGTACGGCTTGCTCAGCAAGGCCGAGGCCTGCACCGCCAAGCTCTTCGGGAAGCAGCAGCGACGTCCAGCCAGCTTCTGCCATCGACTTCCACAGACCGGTGTCGACATCGGTGCCGCAAGCACGTTTGGTGCGCACCGACTCTGCGCCGGACGTACGTGCAGCAAGGGCTGCGACGCTGTCGCGCAGCATCGACAGCGTGCCGTCCGGATCGTCGAGATTGATGTGTAGCATCGTTCCTCCATGGTGCGGACCGAGCGCGTTGTTCCGTCCGCCTGTTCATTCCTGTGGGGGCGGGCGCGTTGCGACCGGACGCCCTGATCTCTGTTAGTCAGGCAATTGGTGGTGCCTGAAGTCTTCCCGCAGTTTCATTTTTTGTAGTTTGCCGGTGGCGGTGTGCGGCAGTTCCTCGACGAAGACGACGTCGTCGGGAAGCCACCATTTGGCGACGCGGTCGGCGAGGAACGCGATCAGCTCTTTTGGCTCAGGCGAGGTGCCGGGCTTGGGCACGACGATGAGAAGCGGGCGCTCCTGCCACTTGGGGTGCGGCAGGCCGATGACGGCTGCTTCCTGCACCTGCGGGTGGGCGACGGCGGCGTTTTCGAGGTCGATCGACGAAATCCATTCGCCGCCGGACTTGATGACGTCCTTGGAACGGTCGGTGATCTGGACGTAGCCATCGCTGTCGATGTTGGCGACGTCGCCGGTGGCAAACCAGCCGTCTTCATCAAGCACGTCGCCGCCTTCACTTTTGAAGTAGGCCGACGCCACCCAGGGGCCACGCACCAGGAGATCGCCGGAGGTCTTGCCGTCATGCGCGACAGTGGTGCCGTTTTCGTCACGGATGCGTAGTTCGACGCCATAGATGGCGCGGCCTTGCTTGGTCTGGATCGACACCTGATCGTCGAGCGACAGATCGGCGTGCTTGGGCAGAAGGTTGCCGATCGACGCCAGCGGGCTGGTCTCGCTCATGCCCCAGGCCTGGATGACGAAGACGTTGAGGTCGCGGCGGAAGCGGTCGATGATGGCGCGGGGCGCAGCCGAGCCGCCGATGACGACGCGTTCGAGCTTCAGCGCCGATAGGTCCAGTCCCGGCGTTTCGTCGATGTAGCGGAAGAAGCCGAGCCAGACAGTCGGGACGCCGAGCGAGAAATTGCAGCGCTCGTCGACGGCCAGATCGAACAGGCTTTTGCCGTCGAGTTGCGGGCCGGGCAGCACCAGCTTGGCGCCGCACATCGCCGATGCGTAGGGGATGCCCCAGGCGTTGACGTGGAACAGCGGCACAGCCAGCAGCACGCTGTCGGCGCTGGACAGGCGCAGCCCGTCGGCCGAGCAGGCAATGAATGAGTGAAGCACTGTCGAGCGGTGCGAGTAGAGCACACCCTTCGGGTTGCCGGTGGTGCCGGAGGTGTAGCACAGCGACGACGCTGATTGTTCGTCGAAGGTCGGCCACGCGATGGTGTCGTCTTCGTCCGCGAGCATGTCTTCATAGACGAGGGCGTCCGGCAGGTCGGCCGGTTTGTGGGTCGCGTCGGTCATGACAATGACATTCTCGACCGACTTCAGCTTGTCGCCCAGACCGGCAACGAGACCGCTGAAAGTAATGTCGACAAACAGCAGCCGGCTCTCGGCGTGGTTGAGGATGTAGTCGATCTGTTCCGGGAACAGGCGCGGGTTGACGGTGTGGAGAACCGCACCGATGCCCGACACGGCGAAATAGAGCTCGAGATGGCGATGCGTGTTCCAGGCCAACGTGGCGACGCGGTCGCCGGGCTTGATGCCAAGACGCTTCAGCGCATGGGCAAGCTGTGCAACGCGCTTGTGCAATGCGCGGTAATTGGTGCGAACGGTCTGGCCTTCACAGGTGCGGCTGACGATCTCGACTTCGGGGTGATAACGCGCCGCGTGCTCGATCAATGTCGAGATCAGCAGGGGGCGATCCTGCATCAGGCCAAGCATGTCCAATGTCTCCTCCAGGACGGCGCAACGTCCACGAAAGGTGCGGCGCCACGTATGGGCCAAACTGTTCCGGGCCGGGCCAGCCAAGTCAATCGCTGTGCAAATGAGAAGGCATCATTCACATCCGTGAAACTGAGCCCGGCGCTGGCCAGCCTCTTGGAGTTCGCCAACAACGCTGTCTAACGTTGTGCGAAGTGGAGGAGACACTGGATGAGCAGACTGTTCGAGGAAGCGCGGATTGGTGGATTGACGGTGGCGAACCGCCTCGTCATATCGCCGATGTGCCAGTACAGCGCCGTCGACGGCATCGTGCAGGCGTGGCACCTCGTGCATCTCGGCGCGATGATGACGTCGGGTGCGGGTCTGGTGATCATGGAGGCGACGTCGGTCACCGAAACGGGACGGGCAACGCATGGCTGCACCGG
>JBEBXE010000106.1:0-9739 GCA_040391705.1 Aerobium aerolatum | reverse complement strand
GTCGACTTGCCGGAGCCGGATTCACCGACGATGCCGAGCACCTCGCCCTGCGCGACGGAAAAATCTACCTTGTCGACCGCATGCACTTCGCCACCGCCGCGGGTCGAATAGGTCTTGGCAAGCCCCTTCACCTCGAGGAACGGACGCGCCGCTGCCGGCACCTCGCGCTTGGCCATGGGCGCGTCGATCTCGGGCACAGCTGCTAGCAGCCGCTTGGTATAGTCATGCTGCGGCGCGCGCAAAATGTCCTGCGTGGCACCTTCCTCGACGATCTCGCCCCGGAACATCACCGCGCAGCGCTTCGCCACCGTGGCGATGGCGCCGACATCGTGGCTGATCATGATGACGGTCAGGTTGAGCCGCTGCACCAGTTCGTTGATGAGGTCGAGCACCTGCGCCTGCACCGTGACGTCGAGCGCGGTGGTCGGTTCGTCGGCGATCAGAAGGTCGGGCTTGCCCGACAGCGCCATGGCGATCAGCACGCGCTGGCGCATGCCACCGGACAGCTGGTGCGGATACTGGTCGCAGACGCGCTTGGGGTCGGCAATGCCGACCTGGTCGAGCAGTTCCTCGCTGCGGGCCCGCCGCGCGGCAGCCACCATCGAAATGCCGGACGCGCGATTGTGCGCAGCGATGACGTCGCCAATTTGCTGCCCGATTGTAAACAGCGGATTCAGATAGGTCATCGGGTCCTGGAAGATCATCGAGATCCGCACGCCGCGGATCTTCTTCCAGCCCTTGTCGGTCATCGTCGACAGGTCGATGCCGTCGAAGCTGATCGAGCCGCCTGTGATCCGCGCCCGCTTCGGCGCAAGCCCGAGGATCGAGCGCACGAGCACTGTCTTGCCCGAACCGGACTCGCCGACGATGCCGAGCGTTTCGCCGCGCCGCACTGTCAGGTTGATGTCCTTCAGCACATGGACCGGCCCGTCGAACGTGTCGATGTCGAGCGTAAGGTTCCTGATCTCCAGCAGATCGCTCATTGCTCACGGCTCCGGGGATCGAGAATGTCACGCAGGCCATCACCAAGAAGGTTGAAGCCGAGCACGGTGAGGAAGATGGCGGCACCGGGGAAGAACGAATACCACCACCAGTCGGGCATGTAGCTGCGCGCAATCGAGATCATCGCGCCCCATTCAGGTGCCGGCGGACGGGCGCCAAGACCGATGAAGCCGAGGCTGGCGGCGGAAAGGATTGCCATGCCCATGTCCATGCTCATCTTGACGATGATCGGCGACCAGCAATTGGGCAGGATATGGTGCCACATGATCCAGGGTGTGCGTGCGCCCAGCGAACGCGCCGATTCGACAAACAGTTCTTCGCGGACCTGCAGCGTCTTGGCCTCGACGAGACGCACATAACCGGGCCACCAGACGATGGCGAGCGCGATGACGCAATTGGTGATCCCCGGCCCGAGCGCAGCGACGATCGCCAGCGCCAGCGCCAGCCCCGGCACGGCGAGGAACAGTTCGGTAAAGCGCATGATGACAGCGCGCGTCCAGCCACCGGTATAACCGGCGATGATGCCGAGCGGGATGCCGATGCCTGCACCGATGCCGGTGATCAGGATGCCGATCCACAGCGAGGTGCGTGCGCCGACGATGACGCGGGAGAGAATATCGGAGCCCATCTCGTCGGTGCCGAACCAATGCTGCGCGCTCGGCGGCTGCAGGCGCGCGGCCAGATTGAAGCCGCCGGTGGTGTGCTCGGGGTAAGGCGCAAGCCACGGCCCGAAGGCCGCAAGCACCAGGAACAGGATGACGAGCACCAGGCCCAGCATCGACGAAAAATCGCCGGCAAATGTGTAGGCATACAGCCGCAACTGGCGGATGCGGCTTTCATGACGCTCGCGAAAGCTCAGGCGAACGGGCGTGGTCAGGTCGCTTGACGTCATCACGCATTCCTCAGGCGGGGGTCGATCCAGGCATAGGCGAGATCAACGACCGTATTGGCGACAATGAAGAGGAAACCGATCAGCAGCGTCACGCCGATCACCGGCTTGAAGTCGGAGGCGAGCGCCGACGACACCGCGTAGAGGCCGATGCCGGGCCAGTCGAACACGGTCTCGACCAGCACGGTCGAGCCCAGCATCCAGCCGAACCGCAGGCCGATCATGGCAAGCGTCGGCAGCATGGCATTCTTCAGCGCGTAGAGCCCAACGATGCGTGAAGACGACAGGCCGTGCGCCCGCGCCGCAACGATGTGGTCGGATTGCAGCACTTCAACCATCTCGGCGCGGTTGACGCGCAAAATAGAGGCAAGACAGGGAAAGGAGAGCACCACGGCCGGCTGGATTATGTGCTTGAACGCGGTCCAGAACGTGTCGAACTGCCCGCGCAGCAGGCTGTCGACAAGAAGCAGATGCGTGATCGGTTCGGGCGGCAACGCCACTATTGGCAGACGCCCCGACACCGGCAAGAGTCCGAGCTTCACGGCGAAGAACAGTTGCAACAGGATGCCGAACCAGAACGCCGGGATCGCGACACCCGAGATAGAGAAGATGCGCGTCAAATGGTCGAACCAGCTGTTGCGGTAGACGGCCGACAGCATACCCATCGGCACGCCGACGAGGATGCCGAGCGCCATCGCCACCAGCACCAGTTCGATCGTTGCCGGCGCATAGCGCAACAATTCGTCGAGTACAGGGCGCGTCGACACGATCGACGTGCCAAGGTCGCCACGCACCAGATCGCTCATATAGATGACGAACTGCTCGGTGATCGGCTTGTCGAGGCCGTTCTCGACTCGGATGGTCTCGACCATGTCTTCGGTGGCATTCGGGCCAGCGACGAGCCGTGCCGGATCGCCCGGTGCGACATTGGTAATGAGGAAGGTCAGCGCGGCAATGCCGAGCATGGTCCCCACCAACGCCGCCAGCTTGCGCAATGTGAAACTCAGCATCGTCCCGTGGTTCCTTGATGCGGGAAGCGCTGTCGCGCTCCCCGCTGTGTTGCGTCGGTCCGACTTACTTGGCGTCGACCCAGAGCGGGTAGAGATCGACCTCGCCGGTGAACCGGACCGGGCTGAACTGGAAGCCCTTCAGATAGTCGCGATGCGCCCAACGACGGTTCTGCAGCATGCCAAACATTTCCGGCTGGTCGGCAACGATCTGCGTCTGGATCTTGGCGTAGAGATCGGCGCGCTCGTCCCAGGTGGTGCTGGCACGGGCCTGGTCGATCATCTGCGACACCTCGGGGTTATCGTAGAACGCCATGGCGTAATACTGGCCCCAGCTGCTCTTGTGGTACTGATACGCCACCGCGTCCGGGTCGGTGGAAATCGGCGTCACATATACCGAGGTCATGGCTGGCGACGTCTCGACGCGCGAACCACTGGCCACCATGTTCGGCCACTGCTCCGCCTTGACCTCAACATTGATGTTAAGTGCCTTCAGATTGTCGAGCAGCACCAGACCGATGCGGCGTGCTTCTTCAAGCCCGGCGACATGGACATATTCCAGCGTAATGCCGCCTTCAGGATGTTCGGACTTGGCGAGATATTCCTTCGCCTTGGCCAGATCCTGGCGCGGAATGCCGGGAACATCGATATGGCCGCGCATCGCGTCCGGAATCGGGCTCGTCTCCAGCGACGCTGCGCCGTTGTAGATCTGCACCAGGGCGTCATAGTCGAACGCATAGGCGATCGCCTTGCGCAGGTTGATGTCGGCGGTCGGCCCCTTCTGGGTGTTGAACTTGATGCCGAAGGTGGTCATGCCCTTATGGTCCTGGATTTCGATCCCAGGCACGTTGGCAATCTGCACATAGTCATCCGACGTCAGGCCCTCGGCGATATCGACTTCACCACGCTGGAGCGAGGCGCGCTGGGCGGAAGGCTCGCGGACGATACGATAGATCACACCTGCCGGACGGTTCTCGCCCTGCGGCCAGCCCTTCCAGTAATCGGCGACGGACCGCATTTCATACAGCACGCTGGGCTCCCAGCGACCGAGCTTGTACGGGCCGGAACCAGCAGCGTTCTCGGCCAGCCAGGCCTGGCCATAGTCGCCATCGACTTCATGGGCCTGCACTTCGGCCGGGTTGACGATGAACCACCACGGCAGGAACGACAGGAACGGCGCATACGGCGCCTTCAGCTCGAACTTGACCGTGTGCTCGTCGACCACCGAGACACCCTCGGGCGCCAGGAAGTCTTTGAGCATCCAGGCGACGCCCTTGTTAAGCTTCAGGCCGCGCTCGAAGGAATAACGCACTGCCTCGGCGTTGACCGGGTCGCCATTGTGGAACTTGGCGTTCTCGGCCAGCTTGAAGGTCCAGGTCTTGCCGTCCTCGCTGGTCTCCCAGCTCTGCGCGATCCACGGCTTCAGTTCGGCCGGGTCGCCTTCGTACTTCACCAGCGCGTCATAGACGGCCTGCTGCACCATGCGCGTCGACCAGTCGTAGCGCACATGCGGGTCGAGCACTGGAATCTCCTGGCGGCCGGCGAAGACGATGATCTTGCCGTCCTCGGTGCGTTCGAAGGCAGATGCAGGCGAAACCAGGAAGGAGCCTGCAAGCAGTGCTCCGGCCATGGCGGACAGAATCAAATTTCTCATCTTCGACAGTTCCCCTTTGTCTTGTGAAAATTATTCAAGCTTCAGATCATCTGGCGCACGACGCCCGCAACGACGCGGCGCGACAGCAGCACCGGCGCGTTCACCGTCGTGCGGACTTCATCGAGCATGGCGGCCGTGTAGCCCATGCAATGCATCACCACGAGGTCGCAATCGGCGACACCCTTTGCCCCAGCCGCCATACCGCCACCCGAATAGGGCGAGGCCGACACCACCGTCGGATCGCCGGCAAAAACATGGCGCTGTGCAAATTCGGCCACCTGCCGTTCGAGTGGAAGGATGACGCCGAGATTGCGACAGGAAGCGGCCAGTGCCTCGACGGTCGAATCGACGATGCGCTGCGCCTCGACGACAAGCGTGTTGTTGAGCGGATCGATGCGGGTGCCGGTGCAAAGCAGCACGACAATGTCAAAACCCTTGCCGTCAATCGCGGCTAGCAACTGGTTGAGACGTTCTTCGGTACGCTCTTTCGACGAGATGATTTCCTCACCCGAGGCAAGGCGGGTGGCAAACGAGTGTTCGCCATCTCTGGCGCGATACGCATCGAGGTCAGCGCCTTCCAACCCGTCGAGCACACCGAACTCCTCGTAGGAAGGCTGCGCGTCAAGGCCGGCGGCGATCTCGGCCATCATCTCCGGCACGATGTCGGAGCGCGGCGTCTGACCGATGGTAACGAAGGCGATACGTGAAATGCGCGACATGCGGTCCAGCCCCTCAGAGAGTTGAGTGCCAGATCGTAGCCGTCAAAAACTCTGCCGCACTATAGGGAACTCCCCCTAGATGGCCGAACGCCCAATTGGACGCACGAATCATCATGCAACCAATTGATTACACAAAGAAATGATGAAAAATCCGCGGCGACACCGTCGATTAGCCGGGAAATATTCAGGGGTGTCCAGCCTGGACCACCATGCGGATAAGCGCCGCCGACGACGTCACTTCCATCTTTGCCATGACATGCGAGCGATGGATTTCGACGGTCTTCGGGCTGATGCCGAGCTGACGCGCAATCGCCTTGTTGGACAGGCCTTCGGCGGCCAGCGACATCACCTGCCGTTCGCGCGGCGTCAACCGGTTGACGCGCTCGGCGAACGCCCCGGACATGCCGGCCAGGCTGATCGGTTGCGGCCGATAGAGCAGCAGCCGGATCGCGCTCGAGATGATTCGCCGCGCCAGAACCACCGGCTTGCCGGTCACCTTCGCCGCCATTTCGCGGTCAGCTTCCGAAAAACTCACTGAATTCAGCACGATGAACTCGCATTCGGCGAGGTCGAACAGTGCCCGCGCCAGCGATCCAGGATCGCCGTCGACAGCATGGCTGGCGGTGATCCGGTAGGGCTGCAGCGCCGGAATATCGAGCTCGTCAATCTGCTGCTGGAGTGGCTGGATCAGCCCCACTGACGCGCCTTGCACTGCAAGCGACATCACCGCCGATTCCAGCGCACGCTGGGCGTTGACGGTCGGACAGGTGCTTTCGAAATCACGAAACAGGCCCGTCGACAGAATGACCACGAGATCGAATTCGTGCGGCTTGAAGCCGGCGACAAGCCGCGCCATGCGCTCCTCGATGCGCGGCTTGGAGACGACGATCTCGCCATTGTCGGCCAACCGCGTGATGATGCTGGTTTCGCCCGGCCGCACGCGCAGATCATCGATCTCGCGCAGCGAAAGCCCATCCAACGCCCCCAGTTCGATCGCGGTGATCGGCACGTCGAGATTGGCGAGCATTTCTCCAATCAGGTCGGCGCGCGGCGTCTGCCCGACGCTGACGAACATCACCTTCTTCGGCGACATTTTTCCCGAGCTCTTATCCTGTGTGTTCACGTGACGCGTGGCTCCCTCCGCCGCCCGCCAGCGGCTCGATTCATGAGCAAACGCAATCTAGGGGCAGTTCCTTATATTGTCGGCGCGTCGCCGAAGATAGCTTCAGGGCCACATTTCGGAGGTAAGACATGATCCGTGACTTCGAGGCGGAAGAGATTGATCCGCTCGCCGTGGGTGCCTGGATATTGGGAACGGGCGGCGGTGGCAGCCCCTATCTCGCGCAGCTCAACCTGAAAAAGCTCTATCGCGACGGCCGCAAATGCCGGCTCATCGACCCGTTGGCGCTCGACGATGGCGACGCCGTCGCGGTCGTTTCCAAGATGGGCGCACCGCTCGTCGGACAGGAGCGGCTGGTCGATCCGGCGCATCTCGCCCGCGCCATGACGCTGATGGAACAATATACCGGCAAGCGATTCCGCGCCGTGATGAGCGTCGAAATCGGCGGCGGTAACGCCTTGTCGCCGTTCCTGGCCGGCGCGATGCTGGACATTCCGGTCGTCGATGCCGACGCTATGGGACGCGCCTATCCCGAAGCGCAGATGACCTCGTTTGCCATCGGCGACCTGCAGATGTATCCGCTGACGCTGGTCGACTGCCGCGACAACGAGGCCATCGTCGCCAAAGCCGCAAGCTGGAACTGGATGGAGCGCATCTCGCGCAAGATCTGCACCGAAGTCGGCTCGACCTCGGCCACCTGCAAGGCACCGCGCACGGGCAAGGAAGTCAAGGAATGGGGCGTGCTGCACACCGTCACCAAGGCGACGAGCCTCGGCCGGGCAGTGCTCGATGCGCGCGCGCGCCATACGGATCCCGTCGCCGCCGTTCTCGAGCATGAAGGCGGCATTGAGCTGTTCCGCGGCAAGGTCGCCGATGTTGACCGCACCACCACCGGTGGCTTCCTGCGCGGCGCAGCCAAGATCGAAGGTCTCGACGGAGATCGCGGGTCGCAGCTCGAACTGGCGTTCCAGAATGAGTGGGCAGTCGCCTTCCGCGACGGCGCACCGATAGCCATGACGCCGGACCTGATCTGTCTGCTCGACACCGTGTCGGGCGAGGCAATCGGTACCGAGACGGTGCGCTACGGCCAGCGCGTCACCGCTGTCGCCCTGCCCGCACCCGCCGTGCTCCAGACCCCGAAAGGATTGGAACATGTCGGCCCACGCGCCTTTGGCTACGACCTCGAATTCAAATCGGTGTTTGCATCATGAAGCGTATCGGCATTGACGTTGGCGGCACCAATACGGATGCCGTCCTGATCGACGGCGAGACAGTCCTCAGCGCCATCAAGTTTCCCACTGCATCGGACGTGATGAAGGGCGTGGTCGACGCAATCCGCCACGTCACCTCAAGCCAGCCTGCCCATGCCGCGCCGATCGACGCGGTGATGATCGGAACGACGCATTTCACCAATGCCGTTGTCGAGCGCGCGCGGCTCGAGCGCGTCGCTGCGATTCGCGTCGCCATGCCGGCGGGCGCCTCGCTGCCACCGATGATCGACTGGCCGGACGACCTGCGCGACGCCGTTGATCCGCTGAGCTTCATGGTCGAGGGCGGCCACGAATATGACGGTCGTCCGCTCGTCCCGCTCGACCGCAACGCGGTGCGCGAGGCCGCGATGAAGATCCGCGACGCCGGCATCTCGTCGGTCGGCATTACCGCGCTGTTTTCACCGCTGACCACTGAATGCGAGATCGAGGCGGCGGAGATCGTCCGCTCGGTCATCCCCGACGCGCGCATCACGCTGTCGCACACGCTCGGCCGGATCGGGCTTCTCGAGCGCGAGAATGTCACGCTCCTCAACGCCGCACTGCAAGGGCTCGGCCAGCGCACCATCGGCGCGTTCGGTCAGGCGCTGAAGGAATCGGGCGTCCATGCCCCGTTCTACCTGACGCAGAACGATGGCACCGTCGTGCTGGCGGAAGTGGCGGCGGCGAACCCGGTCTACAGCTTCGCCTCCGGCCCGACCAACTCGATGCGCGGCGCAGCTTTCCTGACCGGCCTCAAGGAAGCGATGGTCATCGACGTCGGCGGCACCACCAGCGACGTCGGCTGCCTTGTCGGCGGTTTCCCGCGTGAAGCCAACAATGTCGTCGAAGTCGGCGGCGTGCGCACCCTGTTCCGCATGCCCGACCTTCTGCCGATGGCACTCGGCGGCGGCACCATCATCGATCTCGAGCGTGGCACGATCGGACCGCGCAGCGTCGGCTACCGGCTCACCAGCGAAGCGCTGGTCTTCGGCGGCTCGACACTGACGACCACCGACGTTGCCGTGGCCGCCGGGTTGATCGAGATCGGCGATCGCGACCGCGTCAAGCATCTCGACGCATCGACGGTGTCGACGCTGTTGAAGCGCATTGAAAAGATGGTCGAGGACAGCGTCGACCGGATGAAGACGTCAGCCGACGGTGTTCAACTCATCGCAGTCGGCGGTGGCTCGTTCCTGATCCCCGAGAAGCTCGCAGGCGTCAACGAAGTACTGCGCGTCGAGCATGCCGGCGTCGCCAACGCGATCGGCGCCGCGATGGCGCAGGTCTCGGGCGAAGTCGACCAGGTGTTCTCCGGGCTTTCCCGCGAAGCAGCACTTGCTGCGGCCGAGAAGCTGGCACATGAGCGCGCGATCGAGGCCGGCGCGCAGCCGGGCACGATCACCACGCTCGACACCGAGGACATCCCGATCGCCTACCTGCCCGGCGACGCCCGCCGTGTCCGCGTCCGCGTCGTCGGCGACATCGCCTTCAACGAAAAGCGCAAGGTCGCCTGAACAGGCGATCAGCAAACCAATCAGGGGCGATACAGCCCCTGATTGTCGGTTTCAGCCAGCACGCGCTCGGCGCGGCGGCGCAAATCTGCGGCAGCTGTAGCGACATGGGCCTGCTGGGTCAGAATGCCGTTACGCTTCATCACCTCGCCATCGACCAGCACCGTATCCACGTTCGACGAGTTGGCGAACGACACGACAGCGTCGACCGGATTGATCGCCGGCGCGAGATTCAGGCTGTCACCGCGGATCAGCGTGACGTCGGCACGTTTGCCGACGGTCAGCGAACCGATCCTGCCGTCCAGACCAAACGCCTTGGCATTGCCCATCGTCGCCCAGTAGAGCGCATCGGCGGTGCTCGGCGCAATGCGCGGCGGCAGCGGCTTGTCGCGGCTGACAGCGTTGGTGGCGGCGGGCGCTTCGGTCGTCTGCAGCTTGGCCTTCTCCAGATTGTTGAAAAGACGCTGCAGGACCAGCGACCAGCGCATCGCCTCCATCATGTCGGCAGGCGTGTTGGCTTCGGAATCGGTACCGATCGACGGCGTGCCGCCCATCTCCGCGACGCGACGGATCAGCGGTTCGCGCGC
>JBEBXE010000105.1:0-9796 GCA_040391705.1 Aerobium aerolatum | reverse complement strand
GTGTAAGGGAACTGCTCGGTTGCCGGCAGCATCGGACGGATAGCGCGCCATGCGAGCTTGCCGTGACCGATTTCGCGACGGCCTGGCGAACCCATGCGACCGGTCTCACCGACCGAATAGGGCGGGAAGTTGTAGTGAAGGAGGAAGGTCTCCTTGTAGGTGCCGGTCAGCGAGTCGATGTACTGCTCGTCTTCGCCGGTGCCGAGCGTAGCGACAACGATCGCCTGCGTCTCGCCGCGGGTGAACAGCGCCGAACCGTGGGTGCGTGGCAGGAGGCCGACTTCGGAGACGATCTGGCGAACCGTGGACAGGTCACGGCCGTCGATGCGGCTCTTGGTGTCGAGAATGTTCCAGCGCACGATCTTGCCCTGGAGTTCCTTGAACACGGTCGAAACCTGCTCGGACGTCCAGGTGGCGGTCTCGCCTTCGGCAGGAGCGAAGTGTGCCTTCACCTTGGCCTTGACCACGTCAACGGCAGCGGTGCGGTCCTGCTTGACGGTGTTCTTGTAGGCATCGCGCAGCTCGCCTTCGACCAGCTTGAGCATTTCGGCTTCAAGAGCGTCGTAGCTTGGCGAGGTGAAATCGCGCGGGTCCTTGGCAGCAACTTCAGCCAGCTTGATGATGGCGTCGATGACTGGCTGGAACGCCTTGTGACCGAACATCACGGCGCCGAGCATCACGTCTTCCGGCAGTTCCTGTGCTTCGGACTCGACCATGAGAACCGCATCGCCGGTGCCGGCGACAACGAGATCGAGCTTCGATTCCGGCATCTCGTCGAGGTGCGGGTTGAGGACGTATTCGCCGTTGATGTAGCCAACGCGCGCGCCGCCGATCGGACCCATGAACGGAACACCCGACAGCGTCAGCGCAGCCGAGGTGGCGACGATTGCCAGGATGTCCGGATCGTTCTCAAGGTCGTGCTGGACGACGGTGATGACGATCTGGGTGTCGTGCTTGTAGCCGGCAGCAAACAGCGGACGGATCGGACGGTCGATGAGGCGGGAAACCAGGGTTTCCTTCTCCGACGGACGGCCTTCGCGCTTGAAGTAGCCACCGGGGATCTTGCCGGCTGCGAAGGTCTTTTCCTGGTAATTGACGGTCAGCGGGAAGAAGTCGAGACCTGGCTTCGGCTCCTTGGCCGAGACGACGGTGGCGAGCACGACGGTTTCGCCGTAGGTGGCGAGAACCGCGCCGTCTGCCTGACGCGCGATCTTTCCGGTTTCGAGGATCAGCGGACGACCGCCCCACTCGATTTCCACTTTGTGGTGATTGAACATGATTTGTCCTTCAATGCGGTGAAATGCACCGGCTACCCTGTGCAGCACAGCCATTTTCTAGCTTCGTTGAGGACGAGCCACGGGCAAGACAACGGGACGCTTCAGTTGAGGCACCATTCTGGTCCGAAGGCCGGTTTCGCTCTTCGGTACGATGCCTGGGCGACGGTCAACCGCCGAAAGCGCCCTGCAATCCTGCCCCATGACCCTGTCCTGAGGCGGCTCCGCGATACTGCCTTTAAAATACGGAGCCTTGAAAGGGTGGCGTGTAGCCGCCCTGATATTAATCGACCGGCGGACCGCAAAGCAGTCCGCCGGTCAAATTGCTTAGCGGCGCAGGCCGAGCTTCTCGATCAGCGTCTGGTAGCGCGCTTCATCCTTGCGCTTGAGATAATCAAGCAGGCTGCGGCGCAGGGAGACGAGAGCGAGCAGACCACGGCGGGAATGGTTATCCTTCTTGTGGTCCTTGAAGTGCTCGGTCAGATTGCGGATGCGTTCCGAAAGGATTGCAACCTGGACTTCCGGAGAACCGGTGTCGCCCTTGACGGTCGCGAATTCTGTCATCAGTTCCGATTTACGCTGTGCGGTAATCGACATCGCGTTTTTCCTTATATGTGAGTGGAAACAGGTCGCCCACAGCCAGGATGTCGTCCAGCAGGGGCCGTTGAACATGCGCAACTTCAGCGTATGTTGCGCGGCATATAGGGCAAAAAGACCCACATTGCCAGTGAAATCGAAGGATCAGGCCAGATCCGCCGGCGGCTCCTGCTCCGGCAGCAGGCGCTCCATCGGAATCGAGAAGCGGCATTCCAGCCCGTTGCGATGGAAGATGCGCTCGATGCCAGCGCCCAAGGCACCGCCCAGCATGCGCTCGATGACCTCGGTGCCAAATCCGGTGGCGCGGCTGCGCCGGCGCATCCGCGGCACGTATTCGCGCCAGATCAGGTCGAGCTGGGTGTCGGAAATCTTCCAGCTGACGGAAAGCTTGCCTTCCTGCATTGAAAACGCGCCGTATTTCGCCGCGTTGGTCGCCATTTCGTGCAGCGCCAGGCCGAGCGTCTGCGCCGCCTGGTTGGAAAGCCGCACCGAAGGACCCTTCATCTCCACCCGATCCGCCTCGCTGGGATGGAACGGCTCGAGCTGCGCATCGATGAGTTCGCGCAACTCGACACCGGCGACGCCGCCGGCGATCAGCAGGTCGGTGGAGCGCGCCAGCCCATGAATGCGCTTCTGGAAACTGTCATGAAAGCCGGCCAATGTGCGCGCGTGCCGCGCCGTCTGCTTGGCGATCGACGACACCACCGTCAGCTGGTTTTTCGAGCGATGCGCGACTTCGCGCATCAGGAAGCGGATTTCGTTTTCCGCCGCCAGCCGATCATTCGAGGCTTGCGCCAGCGCGTGGGACACTGTGGCGATCTCGGTGACCGGATAATTCACCGGCTCGACCTTTTCACCTGCCCCCAGGCTGCGGGCGTCGCGCGCCAGACGCCGGATGGGTGATGCGATCTGGCGTCCCAGCAGCCAGGCCAGCACGATCCCGACAGCGATGAGCGCGATCCCGCCAAGCGCCAGCATGCGCAGGGAATGCAGCAACGGCGCGTGCATGGCTGACGACGGCGCCCAGACGATGGTCTGCCAGCCGCTGACGTCCGAACTGGTCTGGATCTTCTCGTATTCCACGCCATCCACCCTCACCTGCTGGCGTCTGGTTCCGACAGTCGGTTCGACCTCGCCGTTCAGGAAGAACGGCTTGCCAATGTCGGTAATGGACGATGACGACGACAGCACGATGCCCTGACTGTCGGTAACGACGGCATTCCAGCCACCGCGCAGGTTGCGGCTGGCAAGGGCTGCCGACAGATGATCGGCGTCATGGGTAAGGATCAGCAGGCGTGCCGCGCCCCGATCATGAGGTGTCGGCAGGACGACGTTGAACACCCACTTGCTCGCCGTTTCACCGAAGAAGGCATTTGAAACGGCGGCCAGCTTGGTGTCGAGAGCCTTCGTCGCCGTCTCGACATCGGCGATGCGACCGAGCGGCGTGCCATAAGGCACTCTTGTATTGATCAGCTGTTCCAGATTTCCATCGGTGGCGATGAGATAGGCACCGCTTCCGTCCAGCGCCTCGCTGGCCCGCGTATAGAAATCGGCATATTCGCCGCGATGCAGCTGCTGCGACGTCGACAGCACCCGCAGGGTGGTCAGCATCCCGGTCAACTGACGATCGACCGTTTCCGAGATCGAGCTTGCCGTCACTTCCGCCAGCGACGTCAGCATCCCCTGCTGCACCTGATTGTTGCGCTGCAACAGCACCAACGCAAAGATCAGCGCGGGGACGATGATCGCCGCCATCAGCAGCGACAGCACCGCAACCACCGAAATGCGTCCGACGCGAAGCGGGGCTTGCCCAGCTTCAGCGGCAGGCGAACCGGCCGGTTCCGCGAACGCTTTCTTGCTTTTCGGCACAGGCCCCCCCTTGCGATGTCAGAGAATGCCCCCAAGAGGGCTCTCGTGAAAGCCCTTCTTTGCAAAAAACACCGAACCGAGCCTAAGCCCGTTGCGCGCGACCAGGACGGCCGTGCGGCGTCAGTCGGTGAACACGCGCTTCGGCTTGAACATGCCGGCCTCGATCGCACCAATGGCGACCAGGCGGCCACGCGCAAAGGCGCAGGCTTCTTCGGCTTCGATCGGCGCGTCACGCCCGCGCACGATCACCGGATTGCCGAGGCGCAGACGGCCGGCGGCGTCATCGTTGATCACCACTTGCGGCAGACTCTCGAGGGCGGCGCCCGTCTCCAGGATCAGCGCGTCCATTGCCTTCCACTGGTCCGGCCCAGGACGCGGCGAGCGCGGCCTGTCTTCGGCGTCGCCTTCGCGCGGCTCCGGAGCCACCATCGGCACGGACGCCAGCGCCTGCTCGATCTCTTCCATGGTGACGAGATCGTCAGCGTTAAACGGATAGACCTCGGTGCGGCGCAGATAGGAGATATGGCCGAAACAGCCGAGATCACGCCCGATATCGCGCGCCAGCGAGCGCACATAGGTGCCCTTGCCGCATTCAATCTCGAACACCGTGCTGTTGGCATCCGGCGTTTCGATCAGGTCGAACCGGGCAATCTCGACTTCGCGGGCCGGGATTTCAACCGCTTCGCCACCGCGCGCCAGATCGTAGGCGCGTTCGCCGGCGATCTTGACCGCCGAAAACTGCGGCGGCGTCTGCATGATCAGGCCGGTATAATTCGGCAGTACAGCGCGGATCGCGTCTTCATCGGGACGCAGCTCGGACGTCTTGGTGGCTGTGCCTTCGAGGTCGTCGGTGTTGCGCTCTTCGCCCCAGGTGACGGTGAAACGATAGACCTTGGCGCCGTCCTGAACGTAAGGCACCGTCTTGGTCGCCTCGCCCAGCGCGATCGGCAGCATGCCGGAGGCCAGCGGATCAAGCGTTCCCGCGTGTCCGGCCTTCTCGGCACCGTAGAGCCACTTGATCTTGGAGACGGCGTCGGTGGAACCCATGCCGTGCGGCTTGTCGAGCACGATCCAGCCGGAAACGGGCCGGCCTTTCTTCTTGCGATGGCGGGACATCAATTCTCTTCTTCGTCGGTATCTTCCAGATCGCGCGCAACTTCCGGCGAGCGCAGCAACTGGTCGATCTTGGCCATGTTGTCGTAGCTGGTATCGAGACGGAACCGAAATTCCGGCATGTATTTCATCTGCCGCAACGCGCCCGACACACGACCGCGAATAAACTTCGCGTGGCTGGCCAGGGCCTTGATGATGGCCTGACCATCGTCGACGCCAAGCACCGAAATGAACGTCGTGGCAATCTTCAGGTCCGTCGACATCCGCACCTCGGAGATCGAGATCACGGCTTTCTGAATCAGGTCGTCCTGGATCTCGCCGCGCTGAAGCACTTCGGAAAGCGCATGACGGACCTGTTCGCCGATGCGAAGCTGGCGTTGCGATCGAGCGGTATTGGCAGTGCTGGACATGTTGAATTTCCTTGCTCGCGGCAGCCGGGATGGGACCGAAAGCCGCTTCAAAGCACAAACCGGCGGCGGGTTTGACCCCACCGCCCGGCGATTTCTGAGCTGTGACCCGCTGCTAGAGCGAGCGGGTGATCATCTCGACGCGGAAGGCCTCGATGACGTCGCCAGCACGAATATCTTCGTAGTTGGTGAACGCCATGCCGCACTCCTGACCGACCGGCACTTCGGACACTTCGTCCTTGAAGCGCTTGAGGGTCTTGAGCGTGCCTTCGTGAATGACGACGTTGTCGCGAACCAGTCGCACGCCGGCACCACGTTCCATCCTGCCTTCGGTGACGCGGCAACCCGCGACCTTGCCAGTCTTGGTGATGTTGAACACTTCGAGGATCTCGGCATTGCCGAGGAAGGTCTCGCGGCGCTCCGGCGACAGAAGGCCGGACATCGCCTGCTTAATGTCGTCGATCAGGTCGTAGATGATGTTGTAGTAGCGGATTTCGATGCCGAGATGATCCGACGCCTCACGCGCCTGCTTGTTGGCACGCACGTTGAAGCCGATGATCACCGCACCCGACGTCTCGGCGAGCGAGATATCGCTTTCGGTAATCGCACCTGCGCCGGAATGAACGATGCGGGCACGAACCTCGTCGGTGCCGAGCTTGTCCAGCGCCGTCACGATGGCCTCGACAGAACCCTGCACGTCGCCCTTGATGATCAGCGGGAACTGCTTCAGTCCGCTTGACTGGAGCTGCGACATCATCTGTTCCAGCGAACCGCGCTGGCCAGCCTGGCGTGCAACCGCCTTGTCGCGTGTGACGCGCTGACGATATTCCGAAATCTCGCGGGCGCGGGCTTCGTTTTCCACGATGGCGAAACGGTCGCCTGCCTGCGGTGTTCCCTGAAGACCGAGCACTTCGACTGGTGTCGACGGACCGGCTTCCTTGAGCTGGTTGCCATGATCGTCGATCAGGGCGCGAACACGGCCCCACTCGTTACCGGCAACGATGATGTCACCGATCCGGAGCGTACCGGTCTGGACGAGCACGGTACCAACGGGACCACGGCCCTTGTCGAGCTTGGCTTCGACAACGACGCCCTCGGCGGTGCGGTCCGGATTGGACTTGAGGTCGAGGATTTCGGCCTGCAGCAGGATCGCTTCGAGCAGCTTGTCGAGGTTGAGCTTCTTGGTCGCCGAAACTTCGACGTCGAGAATCTCACCGCCCAGCGACTCGACGAACACGTCGTGCTGAAGCAGTTGGGTCCGCACCTTCTGCGCATCGGCAGACGGCTTGTCGATCTTGTTGATCGCCACGATGATCGGAACACCAGCTGCCTTGGCGTGGCTGATGGATTCGATCGTCTGCGGCATCACGCTGTCATCGGCCGCAACCACGAGGATCGCGATATCGGTGGCCTGCGCGCCACGGGCACGCATCGCGGTGAACGCCGCGTGGCCCGGGGTGTCGAGGAAGGTGATCTTCTGACCGTTCTGCTCGACCTGATACGCGCCGATGTGCTGGGTGATGCCACCCGCCTCGCCGGACGCGACATTGGCGTTGCGGAACGCATCGAGAAGCGAGGTCTTGCCGTGGTCGACGTGGCCCATGATGGTGACCACCGGCGGACGCGACTTCAGATCCTCGGACTTGTCCTCGACATTGAACATGCCTTCTTCAACGTCGGACTCAGCAACACGGCGGACCGTGTGGCCGAATTCGGCCGCGATCAGTTCAGCCATATCGGCGTCGATCACGTCGTCGGCCTTCATCATCTGGCCTTGCTTCATGAAGTACTTCACCACATCGACGGCACGCTCGGCCATACGCTGGGCGAGCTCCTGAATGGTGATGGTCTCCGGCAGAATGACTTCACGCGCAATCTTCTCGCGCGGCTCATTATGCATGGCCCGCTTGAATTTTTCCTGCCTGCGGCGCATCGCCGACAGCGAGCGGCCACGGGCTTCGTCACCCGACAGCGCTGCAGTCAGCGTCAGCTTGCCACGACGGCGCTCTTCTTCACCCTTTGCCTTTGTCGGCTTGGCTGCGGCGACTTCCGGCTTGACCGGGCTGCGCTTGATCGCAGCGCCAGCAGGCGCGCCTGCACCGCCACTGCGTGGCTTGCGCTCGTCTTCTTCTTCCATGACGGGCTTGACCGTCTCGACGACAGGCGAACGACGACGCGCTTCTTCTTCGGCACGACGGCGCGCTTCAGCCTCGGACTGAAGACGAACGTCTTCTTCCGCCTGGCGACGCGCGGATTCCTCGCGCTCGAGCTCGCGACGTGCGTCTTCCTCGCTGCGACGCTTGGCGTCTTCAACGGCACGCTTGCGCTCTTCGACTTCGCGAACCTGAGAGTCCTGCAGCGCGCGACGGCGTGCTTCCATCTCATCGCTCGACAGCGTGTTCAGAACCATGCCGGAGCGGGACGTCGGCCGTGGCGCCTGGCGCGGCGGCGCTGGACGCGGCGGGGTCGGCGCCTGTGGTGCTGCAGCAGCAGGCTGTGGCGCGCGCGGCTTCAACGTCACAGCAGGCTGCTGCGGCGCGGCTTCCGGCTTCTCACCGGGCATCGCGAACTTGCGCTTCTTCGTTTCCACGACGACCGCCTTCGTGCGTCCGTGCGAGAAGTTCTGACGTACAGTTCCCGTCTCACTGCCGGGCCGCTTCATCGTCAGCGTCTTCTTCGTGTTCACGCTCAGCGTCTTGTCGTCGTCCTTGGTATCGCTCATTCCGTATCCTCTGCTGCGGCGTCATCATGATCGCCGGTCGCCGCAACCGCAATCCGCTCTTCGGGGGAACCGCCCCTGTATCGGTTAAGCGCTACCACGCGCTTGAGCACCGCCTTGCCCGTATCACCGGCGAGCACGGCTGCATGTATCACATTAGTGCCCCCCAATGCCAAACCCAATTCGGCCTCCGAAAAGAGTTTGTAAGCCGGGATTGAGGGACCTTCCTGCCAGACCACTGCGCGGCGGGCCTGATCAATCTTGCGGACGCCATCGGGCGACGCTTCCTGTGCGTGCAGCACCAGCGCCGCTTTGCCTGTACGCACGTTGCTTTCTACTTTGGCGGCGCCCAACACGAGCTGGCCGGCCTTGCGGGCCAGCCCAAGCGAACCGAGTGTCGCCTGCGTCAACAGTCTGTCGACCATACCGCCGAGATCGTCGGGCAAGGTTACCTTTGCCTTGAAGGCGCGGGCGAAAAGGTCTTTTCGCACCGCCTCCTCAACATGGGTCCGGTCAGCCGTGACCCAGCAACCGCGCCCTGGAAGCCGCCGCTTGAGGTCGGGAACAACCGACATATCGGGACCCACCACAAAGCGCAGCAAGCCATCCGGCTCGCCCGCCTGGCGTGTCACTATACATGTGCGTTCGTTCAATTCTTTCAAGTGCGTTTCCATCCGTACGCATTATCATGCGCCGGCTTCTTCCTCTGCCATACCCTCTTCGCCTTCGGCGACGAGGTCTTCTTCGCCTTCGGCAACCAGATCATCTTCCGTGATCCAGCCAGCCTTCAGGCGGGCGGCTACAACCATCTGCTCTGCGTCGGCGCGGGTGACGCCGTACTCGGCGAGCACACCCGGGAAAAACTTGGTTTCGCCGTCCTTGCGCTCTTTCCAACCCACCAGGTCGTCAATCGCATAGCCGGCAAAGTCCTCGACGGTTTTGACGCCATCTTCACCAAGCGTGACCAGGATCGCGGACGTGATGCCCGGCAGTTCGCGCAGTTCGTCTTCAACGCCAAGTTCGCGGCGCTTCGCATCGTGCTCGGCTTCGATCTTGTCGAGATACTCGCGGGCGCGCATCTGGATTTCCGACGCGGTGTCGCCATCGAAACCGTCGATCGACGAAATCTCGTCGGACTCGACGTAGGCGACTTCCTCAACGGAGGAGAAGCCTTCGGACGCCAGCACCTGGCCGACCATCTCGTCGACGTCGAGCGCAGCCATGAACAGGTTGGACCGCTCGGCGAATTCCTTCTGGCGGCGTTCGCTTTCTTCCTGCTCGGTCAGGATGTCGATATCCCAGCCGGTCAGCTGCGACGCCAGGCGCACGTTCTGGCCGCGACGGCCGATGGCCAGCGACAGCTGATCGTCCGGCACCACGACTTCGATGCGCTCTGCATCTTCGTCAAGCACGACCTTGGCCACTTCGGCAGGCTGCAGCGCATTGACGATGAAGGCGGCCGCATCCTGCGACCACGGAATGATGTCGATCTTTTCGCCCTGAAGCTCAGCGACAACCGCCTGAACGCGGCTACCACGCATACCCACGCACGCGCCGACCGGATCGATCGACGAGTCGCGCGAAATCACGGCGATCTTGGCGCGGGAACCCGGATCGCGGGCAACCGACTTGATCTCGATGATGCCGTCGTAGATTTCCGGCACTTCCATGGTGAACAGCTTCGCCATGAACTGCGGATGGGTCCGCGACAGGAAAATCTGCGGACCGCGCTGCTCGCGACGGACGTCGTAGACATAGGCGCGAACGCGGTCGCCATACTTGAAGTTTTCGCGCGGGATCAGCTCGTCGCGGCGGAT
>JBEBXE010000104.1:0-9798 GCA_040391705.1 Aerobium aerolatum | reverse complement strand
CGCGGCCTGATCCGCACCAATGTCGAGACGTTCGGCCTGCAGGGCCGCACCAAGGTTTTCCGCCGCGACGCAACCGCGCTCGGCGATGCCGGCACCATCGCGCCGTTCGATATCGTGTTTGCCGACCCCCCCTATGGCAAGGGTCTTGCCGAGCGGGCTCTGGTCGCTGCGATGGCGGGCGGCTGGCTGAAGCCCGACGCGCTGGTGCTGGTCGAGGAGGCAACGGCGTCGCCGTTTCTGGCTCCGGCCGGGCTGGTTGTTGTGGATCGCCGCGATTATGGCGATACCTCAGTGACTTTCTGCACCCGCGCCTGACTTTCGTCACTCTTCCACCGGATGAGAGAGCTTCTTGTCCGGTTCCTGTTGCAAGCGCGTTTGAAGGCGCTATTTCTCGCAATACTTGGAAGAAGGAAGTTTCGATGAAGCTGATTCCCGATTGCGGTCTGGCGTTGCGATCTGCTGCCCTGACCGCGTTTCTCGTTGTGCCTCTGACGGCTGCGTCTGCGCTGGAGGCGGGAGGCGAAGTCTCCCACTTCACGCTCGACAACGGCCTCGAAGTGGTCGTCATCCCCGACCGTCGCGCCCCGGTTGTCACCCACATGCTGTGGTACAAGGTCGGCAGTGCCGACGAGGCTCCCGGAAAATCGGGCATTGCCCATTTCTTCGAACATCTGATGTTCAAGGGCACCAGCCATCACGCGCCGGGCGCGTTTTCCAACTACGTCGCCAAGGTCGGCGGCCGCGAGAACGCCTTCACCTCATATGATTACACCGCCTATTACCAGCAGGTCGCACCGACCGAGCTGAAGACGATGATGGAGTTCGAGGCCGACCGGATGCGCAATCTGGTGCTGACCGACGAGGTCATCGGCCCGGAGCGCGACGTCATCATCGAGGAACGCAATTCGCGGGTGGAATCGAGCCCGCAGGCGCTGCTTGGCGAGGAAGTCAACGCGACGCTCTACCAGAACCAGCCGTACCGCATTCCGGTCATCGGCTGGATGCAGGAGATCGAACAGCTCAACCGCGCCGACGCGGTGGCGTTCTACCAGCAGTTCTACGCGCCCAACAACGCCGTCCTCGTCGTCACCGGCGACGTCGATGAAGCGACCGTGCGCACGCTGGCGCAGGACACCTACGGCAAGGTCGCGCGTGGCGCCGACTTGCCGCCGCGCATCCGCCCGGTGGAGCCGGAGCAGAACACGCGCCGCAGCGTGACGATGAACGATGCGCGCGTTGGCGTGCCGGCCTACTCCCAGCGCTGGGTCGTGCCGTCCTACACCACCGCCAAGAACGGCGAAGCCGAAGCGCTTGAAATCCTCGCCGAAGTGCTGGGCGGCGGCATGCGCAGCCGCATCTATCAGGAAGTCGTGGTCAAGCAGGGCCTCGCCTCTGGCGCAGGCGCCTACTATCAGGGCACCTCGCTCGACGATACCAGCTTTGTCATCTACGGCTCGCCGCGCGGCGATGCCACGCTCGAAGCCGTGGAAAAGGCCATCGACGCCGAAGTGGCGAAGGTCGTTGAAAACGGCATCACCGAGGACGAACTCGCCAAGGCCAAGAAGCGCGCCGTGCGCTCGATGATCTTTGCCCGCGACGACCAGTCCGGCATGGCGCGCATCTATGGCGCGACGCTGACCACCGGCGGCACCGTCGCCGACATCGCCGCCTATCCGGATCGCATCAACGCTGCCACCGCCGAGCAGGTCAAAGCCGCAGCCGTCCGCTATCTCGACGCCCGCCGTTCGGTTTCGGGCTATCTTCTTCCCGCAGAGGAGGATCGCCCATGACCCGCGCGCACACTGGTGACACCATGATCCATCGCTTTGCCAACACGCTGACCGTCACGTTTCTGGCGCTGGCGTTCCTCACCTTCCCGGCCATCGTCGCTGCGCGCGCCGCCGTCGACATCCAGGAAATCACCACCGACAAGGGCATCAAGGTCTGGCTGGTCGAGGACTATACCGTGCCGATCATCTCGGTGCGCTTTGCCTTCAAGGGCGGCACCGTCCAGGACCCGGTCGGCAAGGAAGGCCTCAGCACGCTGATGACCGGCCTGTTCGATGAAGGGGCCGGCGATCTCGACGCCGACGCCTTCCAGGAACGCCTCGACGATGCCGGCGCGGAGATGAGCTTCAGCGCCAGCCGCGACGTCATCCAGGGGCAGATGCGCACGCTCGCCGACGAGCGCGCCAACGCCTTCGACCTGCTGCATCTGGCCGTGACCTCGCCGCGCTTCGACCAGGAGCCGGTCGACCGCATCCGCAGCCAGATGCTGACCGGCATCCAGCGCGAAATGCGCGACCCGGAAACGCTCGGCCAGCAGGCCTTCGCCAAGGCGCTCTACGGCGACCACCCCTATGCGCGCCGGGCCAACGGCACGCTGGAATCGCTGGCGTCGATGACGCCGGACGACCTGCATGCTCTGCACAAGCGTCTGTTTGCGCGCTCCAACTTCTACGTTGCCGTCGTCGGCGCGATCGACGCGGAAACCTTGAAGACGGAACTCGACCGCGTGTTCGGCGACCTGCCGGCACAGGCGGAGCTGACCGAGATCGCCCATGTCGAGCCGAAGCTCGATCAGGAAGTGGATTACCCTTACGACCTGCCGCAAGCGACGCTGCAGATGGTCTATCCCGGCATCGACCGCGACGATCCCGAGTTCTTCCCCGCCTTCCTGATGAACCACATCCTCGGCGGTGGCGACTTCTCCTCGCGTCTCTTCAACGAGGTGCGTGAAAAGCGCGGCCTGACCTACGGTGTCGGCTCCGGCCTGATGAACGGCGATTACGCCAATTCGCTGTTCATCGGCACCTCGACGCGCGCCGACCGTGCGGCAGAAACCCTGCAGGTGATCCGCGACACGATCAAGACCTTCCTCGACGAGGGCGCGACCGCGGCTGAACTGGAGGCGACCAAGACCTATCTGGTCGGGGCCTATCCGATCAACAATCTCGATTCGTCCTCGTCGGTTGCCAGCACGCTGGTGCAGTTGCAGATCGACAATCGCGGCATCGACTATATCGAACGTCGCGTCGGTTATATCGAAGCGGTGACGCTGGAGCAGGTGAAGGACGCGGCCAAGCGTCTGCTGACGGCAAAGCCGGCGGTGCTCATCATCGGGCCTGAAGCCGGCAATGGCGGCTGACGGCAGCTCCCGGCTCGACCCCACCTTCGCCGTCGCCTTTGGCGGCGGTGGGGCGCGGGGACTGGCCCATATCCACGTCATCGAAGCGCTCGACGAACTCGGCATTCGTCCCGTCGCGGTGTCGGGCGCATCCATCGGCGCAATCATGGCGGCGGGCGTTGCCGCGGGCATGACCGGCCGCGAGATCCGCGACTATGCGTCGTCCAATCTCGGCCGCTCCTCTGAAGTCGCGGCGCGGATGTGGCGCGCGCGCCCGGAGAATTTTGCGTCGATGTTCAAGGGCGGGTTTCGGCTCGGGCAGTTCAACATAGAGCGCGTCCTGCGCGCATTCCTGCCCGATGCGATCCCCGAAAGCTTCGAACAGCTGGATATCCCGCTGCAGATCGTCGCCACCGACTATTTCGCCCACGATCAGGTGGTGTTTTCGCAAGGCGACCTGTTCCTGGCGCTGTCGGCGTCAGCGGCGTTGCCGGCCGTGTTCCGTCCCGTCCGTCATGAAGGCCGCATCCTCATCGACGGCGGCATCGTCAACCCGATCCCGTTCGATCTGGTGTGCGACAAGGCCGATATCGTCATCGCCATCGACGTCATCGGTGCGCCGGTGCAGAACGGCACGCCGGACCCCACCTCGATCGAGCTGCTGTTCGGCGCCAGCCAGATCATGATGGAATCCATCGTCGCATTGAAGCTCCAGCGGGTTCAGCCGCAGGTGATGCTGCGCCCGCCGGTGTCGCATATCGGCGTCCTCGACTTCATGAAGGTCGAGAAGGTGATGGCCGAAACCGCGCTGATCAAGGACGAGCTCAAACGCGCCGTCGACGCCGCCATCGAACGCTTCCACAACGACGTCGGCGCGGCGATCTGAAGCCGGTCGGACCTCTCCGCTCTACGGAAGCGTGGAGGCCTTGCTGGTGGAGAACGGCGAGTTGGCTGCTGGCGGCGGCGGCGGCACGTCGCTTTGGTGCGGCGGCGGGTTCTTGCCGATATTCCTGACGAGGCGGAACGCCACGATCATTGCGACGATGCCGAACACCACGGCACCGAGCGCCCAGCCGGCGAGTGCGCCGATCGCGCCATAATAATGCGCGCCGACCCAGACGAACGGGATCACGCCGAGCGTCGAGCGACCCCAGTTGAACACCGTCGAGTAGGTCGGGAAGCCGAGATTGTTGAAGGCGGCGCTGGCGACGAACAGCGCGCCGTTGAACAGGAAGGTGCCGGCGGCAAAGACGCAGAAGAACACCACCTGCTCGCGTGCAGCTCCCGTCGCCCCGAACAGGCTGGCGATCGGCTCGGCGAAGATCGCCAGCAGCGCCCACGCCACGCAGCAATAGGCGATGACGAAGATCAGCGCGTCGCGCATCACCATGTTGAGACGGTCGTAGCGGCGCGCGCCGTAATTCTGGCCGAGGATCGGGCCGATGGCGCCCGACAGCGCGAAGATCACGCCGAAGGCCACCGGGATCACGCGGCCGACAATGGCCCAGCCCGCGATGGCTTCGTCGCCGAACCGCGCCATTTCGATGGTGACGTAGGCGTTGCCGACCGGCGTCGCCAGTTGCGTCAGCACGGCCGGAAGGCCGATGGCGAAGAACGGGCGGGCCACGGCTGCCAGCTTGTGCCGGTCGGGCATCGCCATCAACCGGTGCACGACATGCGCGCCATGGATGCCGACGGCCAGCAGCAGCACGCGCGACAGCACGGTCGCAATCGCTGCGCCTTGAAGGCCGAGATCGAGGCCGAAAATGAAGATCGGGTCGAGAATGGCGGTGGCGATGCCGCCCGCCAGGGTGACGTACATTGCGCGCCGCGCGTCGCCGGCGCCGCGCATGATGCCGGTGGCGCACATGCCCATCGACACCAGCGGGGTGGACGGCATGACGATCTGCAGGAACTCGGTGGTCAGGTGACGGGTTTCACCGGCTGCGCCGAGCAGGCCGACCAGCGTGTCGAGAAACGGCCAGGTCACGACGGTGATGAGGCCGGTCACCAACCCGATGAACAGCATCGACGCGCCGCCCTGGCGTGCCGCCTCGGCGCGGTCGCCGCGCCCGAGCGCGCGCGACACCAGCGCCGACGACGCAATGGTGAAGCCGATCGAAATCGACACGACAAAGAACATCAGCGTGCTGGCGAAGCCGATCGCCGCCGCCAACTCATGAACCCCGAGCATCGAGATGTAGAACAGGTTGAGCGCATCGACGATGAAGATCGCGACCAGGCCGATCGAGCCGGTCGCGGTCATCACCGCGACGTGACGCATGGTCGATCCGGTCACGAATTTTGCCTGGTTAGGACGGGATGTCGAACGACTCGCCATGATGCTCACTCACTGTTTTCGGAGGCTCCTAACATGAAATGCGTCGGGAGGGAGCATTGCATCGTGCGGGTTGGGGTCATAGATGAAGGTAACCCATTCAAGCTCGCGGCGCGGACCTTCCCAGGACATGACCCAGAAAATTGATTCCCAACATCTCGTTGACCTCGTTGCCTCGCTCGTCGAGGCAGCAAGGCGCGCCGGCGCGGACGCCTCCGACGCCGTGGCGGTGCGGTCGCGCTCGACCAGCGTTTCGGTTCGCCTCGGCAAGGTGGAAGGCACGGAGTCGTCGGAAAGCGACGATGTGTCGTTGCGGGTGTTCGTCGGCAACCGCGTCGCCTCCGTCTCCGCCAACGCCGCCTCCGACCGCACCATGCTGGCCGAACGCGCCGTGGCGATGGCGAAAGCCTCGCCGGAAGACGAATGGCAGGGCCTCGCCGATGCAGCGCTGCTGGCGCGTGCGCCAAAGAATCTCGATCTGTTCGACGGCACCGAGATTTCGGCCGACCGTCTGCGCGACGACGCGCTGGCGATGGAAGACGCAGCCCTTGCCATTCCGGGCGTCAACAATTCCGGTGGTGCCGGGGCATCCGCCGGCATGGGCGGTCTGGTGCTGGCGACCTCGCATGGCTTCCTCGGCGACTATGCCGCGTCGCGCTATTCGCGCTCGGTCAGCGTCCTTGCCGGTGAAGGCACGGGCAAGGAGCGCGACTACGATTATTCGTCGCGGCTGCATTTCGCCGATCTCGATGCAGTGGGCGATATTGGTCGCAGCGCCGGCGAGCGCGCCGTCAGGCGGCTGGGCGCACGCAAGGCCAAGACCGGCCCGGTCACCGTCGTGCTCGACCCGCGCGTCGCGCGTGGCATTGCCGGACACCTTGCAGGTGCGATCAACGGCGCATCGGTGGCGCGCAAGACCAGCTTCCTGCGCGACAGCATGGGCAAGCAGGTCGCTGCAGCGGCAATCACCGTCACCGACGATCCGCTGAAGCAGCGCGGGCAGGCGTCGCGGCCGTTCGACGGCGAGGGGGTCGAGGGCCAGCCGCTGGCAATGATCGAACGCGGCGTGCTGAACCACTGGTTCCTGTCCACCTCGGCTGCGCGCGAACTCGGCCTTGTCACCAACGGGCGCGGCGCGCGCGCCGCGTCGTCGGTGTCGCCGACTTCGACCAATCTCGCCATCGAGCCGGGCGAGCAGACGCCGGAAGAGCTGATCCGTTCGCTCAAGTCGGGCTTCTACGTCACCGAGGTTTTCGGGCAGGGCGTCAACATGATCACCGGCGAATATTCGCGCGGCGCCAGCGGCTTCTGGATCGAGAACGGCGAACTCGCCTGGCCGGTCGCCGAAGTGACGATCGCCGCCAACCTGAAGGACATGTTCCTCAATCTCGTGCCCGCCAACGACGTCGACCGCAATTTCGGCACCACCGCGCCGACGCTGCTGATCGACGGCATGATGCTGGCGGGAGAATAGACCGATGCACGATCTCGAGGCCGACCTTGTCCTGATCCGCGACGCCGCCCGCAAGGGCGGTGAAATCGCCATGCGCTACTTCCAGAAGAATCCCGAAACCTGGATGAAGAGCGGCGAGTCGCCGGTCACCGCCGCCGACATTGCCGTCGACACCTATCTGCGCGAGACGCTCGGCGCTGCACGGCCCGGCTATGGCTGGCTGTCGGAGGAAACCGCCGACAATCCGGCCCGCCTGTCGTCGCAACGCACCTTCGTGGTCGACCCGATCGACGGCACGCGCGCGTTCATCGCCGGCAAGGCGACCTGGTGCGTGTCGATTGCGGTGGTCGAAAACGGCGCGTCCCGCGTCGGCGTTCTCGACTGTCCGGTGCTCGACGAATTGTTTGAGGCGACGCTGGCGGGCCCGGCTTTGTGCAACGGCAAGCCGATCCACGTCGCGTCCGGTGAGCGGCCGGGCGGTCTGCGCGTCGGCGGCCCCAAGGCGATGCTGGATCACGCGCCCGCCCATATGCGCGCCGCCGCGCCGATGGCCTATGTGCCGTCGCTTGCCTATCGCATCGCCATGGTTGCCAAAGGCGACATCGACGCGACCTTCGTGAAGCCCAATTCGCACGACTGGGATCTGGCGGCGGCCGACCTGATCCTGCGCTGTGCGGGTGGAGGCATCCTCAACGCGGACGGTGTCGTGCCATTCTACGCCGGAGCCGATCCGCGCCACGGCGCGCTGGTCGCGGGCAGCGGCCAGCTTCTGGCCGACATGGCTAAACTTATTGCGGTTTGATAGAGCTGTTGTGTTCACGCGATGGTTTCAAATCGTAACGATTTGATCTAGAGGAATATCCACCGGTTGTGGCACCGTCTCGCGTGCCGCAATGCATCCCAGTTTTCAGACACGTGGGAAGATTATGGCCGAAGAAAAAGAAACGAAGCAGCTCTTGCATCTGGTGTTTGGTGGAGAGTTGGCGTCGCTGGACGACGTGAATTTCAGGAAAATCGACGAACTCGACATCGTCGGCATTTATCCTGACTACAAATCCGCCGAAATTGCGTGGAAAGCTAAGGCGCAGGCAACGGTAGACAACGCGCTTATGCGGTATTTCATCGTGCATTTGCACCGGCTGCTCGACCCGCAGGCGCAGTAAGAAGAACATCATCGTATGGACGAACATTCCGTTTCAGCCCCCCTCGACGTGCGGGGGGACGGGCGCCCGAAGAAGGCGCGCCTCCTCAAGCGTTTTTGGAAACGGATACGCCAGCCGCTTGCGCGCTCGACGGTGGTCAAGCACGCGCTGGTGGTTTTGATCGCCGGCGCAGTCAAGCTCGTCTATCGTACCAATCCCGCCGTTGCCGGTTCGGACGACATTGGCGCCGCGATTACAGCGCACACGCCTGCAATCGCCGCCTTGTGGCACGGGCAGCATCTGCTGGGCCCGGTGATCAACCCGCGCGGCCATCGCATCGTCGCGATGTTCTCGCGCAGCGCCGACGCCGAGCTGAACGCTGCCGTGGCCAGCCGTCTCGGCTTCGACATCGTGCGCGGTTCGGGTGGGCGCGCGGATTCGAGCAATGCCGGCAAGGGCGGCGCACGTGCGTTGATCGCGCTGAAGCGGGAACTCGATGGTGGCAGCAATGTCGCGATGATCGCTGACATTCCGCATGGAACGCCGCGCGAGGCCGGGCTGGGCATCGTCACGCTGGCGCGCATTTCCGGCCGGCCGATCGTGCCGATCGCGATTGCCACCAGCCGCCGCAAGGTGCTCGAAAAAAGCTGGGACAAGACGGCGATCAACCTGCCGTTCGGCCACCACGCGCTTGCGGTGGGCGACATCGTCTACGTTCCCGCAGACGCGGACGCCGAGGCGCTTGAACTCAAGCGCCAGGAAGTCACGGCGTCCCTCAATGCGGCGACGGCACGCGCGTACAAACTGGTCGACGGTCCCAAATGAGCGAACGCTGGGCGCGCGCAATCCTGACGACGTACCGCTGGGCCGGCGCTTCGGTCTATCCCTTCATCGGTTCCTACGTCGCCTGGCGCGCCAGCCGTGGCAAGGAAGAGCACGTCCGCAGACGCGAGCGCTATGGCCGCGCCGGCCATCCGCGTCCTGACGGGCCGTTGGTCTGGGTCCACGCCGCCAGCGTCGGTGAAACGCTTGCCGTCGCCCCGCTGATCGAGCGACTGGCCTCCTTCGGCATCAATGTCGTGCTGACCACGGGAACCGTCACTTCGGCACAGGTCGCCAGCGAGCGGCTTGGCAAGATCATCATCCACCAATACGTGCCGCTCGACCTCAAGCCCGCCATCAGCAAGTTTCTCGAACATTGGAAGCCGGACCTCGCCATCATGGCGGAATCCGAGATCTGGCCGATGACCATCCTCGAGCTTGGCGCGCGCCGGGTGCCGCAGGTGCTGGTCAACGGACGGCTTTCCGACCGTTCCTTCGCCAGCTGGACCAAGCGGGCCTATCTCGCCGAGGCGCTGTTCGAAAACCTCGCCCATGTTGTCGCCCAGTCGGAAATCGATGCCGAGCGCTTCAGCAAGCTGGGCGCGCGCCCGGTCACGGTGTCCGGCAACCTCAAGGTCGATACCGGCCCGGTGCCGTTCGACACGGTCGAACTGGCGCGCATCGAGGCGCAGATTGGCAACCGCAAGGTCTGGGCCGCGATCTCGACCCATGAGGGCGAGGAACTTGCTGCCGCCGAAGTGCACCAGTCGCTGCGCGGCCGTCACCCCGACCTGCTCACCATCATCGTGCCGCGCCATCCCGACCGCGCCGAGGCGATTGCCGCGCAGGCGGCGGCGCTGGGGCTGACGGTTGCGCGCCGCAGCCTTGGCGACACCATCACGCGGGACACCGACAT
>JBEBXE010000103.1:0-9850 GCA_040391705.1 Aerobium aerolatum | reverse complement strand
GACGCCGATGCGGACGCGGATGCAGATGCAGATGCAGATGCAGATCTTGACCCGATCGACGATGTCACGAACGCTCAGGTAAACATCCTGCCTGTTGAAACCGACGTGAATCAGGGCAGTGCGAGCTATCTGTTGGGCGTCAGTGCCTCACTGGCGGTCCTGGACCTGCAGGCTGAGGTGCTCGGTGTCAGCACGCTGGAGTTCGAAATCGATCCTGGACACAGTCAGGATCTTACGTTCGAATTCAGCTCGCTTCTGTCGGTAGAACTTCTCGGGCAACTTCAAATCGTTGTTCAGAAGTGGGACGAGGCCTCGCAGCAGTGGACTACCATCGACGGCTCCGAACCCGGCGCGACCCTGCTGGCGATTGGTTTGCTAGCGGGCGGTGGAAGCGGAGCGCATCTCGAAGGACTTGAAGTCGGACAATATCGCGCGTTTGTCACCAACGAAGGCGGACTGGACATCAGCCTGTCGCTCGGCTCGACCCTGGCGGCTTCGGGCACCGACTTTGACTTCACACAGATCGATGGATACGAGGTCGTCGTGGCTGCCGGAAACGTGATGGACAATGACGAATTCCAGGAAGGGACCGTCGTCCAGAGCGTGAACGGCATGCAGGTGACGGGGCCGGATACAGCTATCGTCGGTGACTATGGAACGCTTACCATCAGCACCGACGGCTCCTATACCTACACCCCGTTCGAGGATGGGGCGGGCATCGGCCAAGTGGAGCAGTTTGAGTATACTCTGGTGGCTCCGAACAATAATTCCGGCTCGGCGACGCTCTACGTCCAGATCGGCAGTGACAATGTAGCGATGGTCTGGGATCCGGACAATCCGGGCGCGCCGGCGGAGTTGGAGTTCGCCGCATCGAACGATACTGCAATGGCGGCGGTGACGTTTCAGAATGTGGTCCAGACGATAGCTCCGCAATCCATGGGGACGTTCGACACCGGCATCGGAATTATAATTCCGAGTACCGGCACCACCGATATAGCCTTCACCGTGGCCGACGACGACGTATCGGATATCGTGATATATGCTGTGCGCGCCGGGCTTCTTAGCGTGTTGCCGACCTATACCATCAGCGTTCTCGATGCTGGCGGCACCGTTATCAAGACCATAACGGCCGCGTCCCTGGCAGATATCGCCGGTTTGGGCGCAGGCATGTCCCTTTCGGTCGATGGCCTTGAGGCGGGCGATTACACTATCCGGGTTTCCAGCACCAATACGCTGGGCACGGGCTACGACACGACCGTATGGGTGGAGCAGTCCATCACCCATCTTGACCAGTTCGAGGTCGCGAGCGTCAGCAGCGACAGTGGCAACCTGCTCGACAATGACGAGCCGGGTTCCGAGTTCACGACGCTACAAATCTTCAACGGTACGGAGTTCGTGAACGTGACCGGCACGGTACAGGTGCAGGGTACTTACGGTACATTGACCATCGACGTTGAAGGCAACTACAGCTATCAGCTGCGTATGGACCTCGATCACTTCGATGAGGCCCAGGTGGAGACCTTCACCTACCAGCTCGTACATCCCACGGGGGCAGTCCAGAGCGGATCGCTCGCACTCACCGTCGAGCCGACCGGTGCGGGCGTTTCCGAAGCGATGATGTTTATCGCCGACGACGTCGTCGGATTCGACTCATTCGATAACCTTGCAGACAGCTTCGGTGAGCCGTCGGAAGGCGGGCAATCCGAAGTTGAAATCGAGTTTCTGCTGGAAGGGGGCGCAGACGAAGATTCAATTCTTTCTCTGGACGGTCTCTCGATCCTCGCCGACTCACAAGAAGGAGATTCAGATCCAACGACCAATGGCACGATGGAAGTTGCGGGCTTGCCTGATCTTCCCGAAACCCCGGTCGATCCGTTCGGCCATCTAACGAGCGAGGAGGAGTGGAACGTTAACGATCCGGGCGTAGTCTGAAAAGGCTGCGCGCGAGACAGATACCCCATGTGCAGTCAGGATCGGAAGCGGTTGTTGCAAGGAGGGGCCCATGATTGATCCCCGAATGAATGCCGGGGGCACTCACCCCGGTACCGAAGCAGACGGCACCGACAGTGCAGCGTGGGCAGAAGCACTTCAGCATGTCGCACGCCATTATAACGTCCCTTTTTCTCCGCGCGGTGTGGAACGACTTGCTGAAGCATTGCAGACGGTCGGCGAAGAGGATCAGATTTTCCGAGTTGCTCGGAAAATTGGGCTTCAGGCAAAAGCCGCTTCACCATCGCACCAACTGATGACATCCTGGCGGCTGCCAGTGATCTGTCACCTTCGGGATGGATCGGTCGGCGTCGTCACCACACTTTCTGCGGATCGCGAAGTATCCGTTGTCTTCAGCGGAGACGGTGGCTGCATAACCCGACTGCCCGTCGATATGCTGCTTTCCGAGGCGAGACTCGTGGTGGTGGCACGCCCCGATCGAGCAATGGTTGATGAGCGGGTGGACGCCTATATCGCACCCTATCGCGAGCACTGGTTCCGCCGTCTGGCATTGCGTGACATCGGGTCCTACGGCCACGTTCTGCTCGCCTCGCTGGTTGCCAACACGCTGGCCCTGGCGGGCGTGCTGTTCTCCATGCAGGTCTATGACCGCGTAGTGCCGGCTAATTCCTACGACACACTTTACGTCCTGTTCGCCGGCGTGCTCCTGGCAGTCGCATTCGACTTCGTGATGCGCCGGACGCGCACGCGTATCATCGACATTGTCGGCAAGCGTACGGACCGGCGCATGTCAGACCTTATCTTCGGCCATGCGTTGCGCGTGAAGAATCAGGCCCGGCCCAATTCCACCGGAACCTTCATCGCGCAGCTTCGTGATCTGGAACAGGTGCGCGAGCTACTCACCTCCACCACGGTCGCTGCCATCGCGGACCTGCCCTTTTTCTTCTTCTTCCTGTTCATTTTCTGGCTCATTGGCGGGCCGCTGGTCGCCGTTCCGGTGATTGCGCTGGTGCTCCTTGTCCTGCCCGGCCTCTTCGCGCAGCGGCGGCTACGCTCTTGCGCTAACGAGGCGATGCGTGAATCCTCTCTGCGCAATGCAATGTTGGTGGAATCGGTGCAGGGCATCGAGGACATCAAGTCGCTTCAGGCTGAGGATCATTTTCAGCAGCGCTGGAATCATTTCAATGCCGTGGCTACTGATGCGCAGCTGAGGCTGCGCGCAATCACGAACGATCTTGCGGCATGGAGCCATTGCATCCAGACGTGCACCTTCGCCGTGGTGGTCTTCTTCGGAGCCCCCTTGGTGATGGCCGGTGACATGACCACTGGTGCGCTCGTCGCTTGCTCGATCCTCGGTTCGCGGATGATGGCGCCAATGGCGCAGGTCAGTCAGGTGCTCGGCCGTCTCCAGCAGGCGAAAGTCGGACTGAACAGCCTCGATGCGATCATGAAGCTGCCGACAGACCACCCTGAGGCCGAAACGCGCGTTGCGGCACCGGTGCTGAAAGGCACCTACCGGATCCGGCGCGCCGCGTTCCATTATGGAGAAGGAGTTGGCCGGCCGGCACTTCTCGTCAGTAGCCTTTCAATCACGACCGGAGAGAAAATCGCAATCCTGGGCAAAAACGGTGCCGGCAAGTCCACTCTTCTGCTAGCGCTTGCTGGCATGCTCGAACCGGCGGAAGGTGAGGTTTTACTCGACGATCTGGCTCTCGCGCAGATCGATCCTGCGGACCTGCGCCGCAATGTCGGGCTGCTCTCGCAGAACGCACGCTTGTTTCATGGCACGATCCGCGAGAACGTCACGCTGGGTGCGCTGCACGCCTCACAGGGTTCACTGCTTGACGCCCTGTCCATGACAGGCGCTGACGAATTCATCCGCAGATTGCCGCGCGGCCTCGATCATCCCATCCTCGAAGGTGGAAGGGGCCTTTCCGGAGGACAGCAACAGGCTCTGCTGTTGGCGCGTCTATTGATCCGTGACCCGGCCATCGTGCTTCTCGACGAACCTACGGCAGCTATGGACGAGGGGGCCGAACGACATTTCATATCTGGTTTCCGAACGTGGAGCGCAGACAAGACGGTAGTGATCGCCACGCACCGAATGCGGGTACTAGACCTCGTTCAGCGGGTGGTTGCGGTCGAGAATGGGCAGCTCGCGCTCGATGAAGATAAGGAAAAAGCGCTCAAACGGCTGAGCGGTATCAGGAAGATGGTGCCGCCTCGAGAGGACGAGCAGCGCAACACGTTGTCGGTGGTGCCCTCTTTGGCAAAGATGGAGGCATAGATGGCGCCGGTCGGCAATAGTAGCAGCCTTGCTCCCGCCGGCTGGGCCTATGGTGATGATGACGGTGTGGCGCTTGCCGGCTTGAACCGGGTCGTTCGGCTGCTTGTACTGCTTCTCGCGGTTGCCTTGGCGTGGGCGTATTTCGCCGAACTGGACGAGGTTTCCACCGGTGACGGACGTGTTGTGCCGACAAGCCGTGAGCAGGTGATCCAGTCGCTGGAAGGCGGCATTCTCGCCGCGCTTCACGTCCGTGAGGACGAGGTTGTTGAACCCGGTCAGGTACTCGCCCAGCTTGACCCGACCAGAACGGAATCTAACGTCGAGGAAAGCGCGGCGAAGTACAGAGCCGCTTTGGCATCGGCCGCCCGGCTGGATGCAGAAGTCAATGGCACGCCGCTGCGCTTTCCTTCTGACCTTGATCTGTTTCCGGCGCTCATCGCGACCGAGACCGAACTCTATATGGCGCGCCGACGAGCCGTTGAGGAATCGCTACGTTGGGTAGAAGAATCTCTTTCACTAGTTCGTAGCGAACTGGAGCTCAATGAGCAGCTCACGGCGATCGGTGCGGCGAGCAAGGTGGAGGTGATCCGACTTAGGAGGCAAATGGTCGAACTGGAGTTGAAGAAGGTCGAGATTAACTCCGAATATGTCGTACGCGCGCGCGAGGAACTAGCGCAGGCGAATGCGGAAGTTAACACGCTATCGCCTGTCGTTACCGGCCGTACTGACAGTCTCGCTCGACTAACCCATCGCTCGCCTGTGCGCGGTATCGTTAAGAACATTGAGATAACCACAATTGGTGGCGTCGTACCGCCCAACGGTAAGCTTATGGAGATCATCCCGCTTGACGACCAACTTCTTGTGGAAGCACGAATCTCACCGCGAGATATTGCCTTCATCCATCCCGGACAGCGCGCCAGTGTTAAGATCACCGCATATGACTATGCGCTTTATGGCGGTCTCGAAGGCCAGGTGACGACGATCTCGCCCGATACGATCCAGGACGATGTGGATCGAAAACTCTATTATTACCGCGTCTTCATCAAGACGGAGAAGGATGCATTGGTGAATGATGCTGGCCGCGAATTCCCGATCGTGCCCGGCATGGTGGCAACAGTGGATGTTCACACTGGAGCGAAAACTGTGCTCGACTATCTCATCAAGCCGTTCAATCGGGCGCGTGAGGCATTGCGTGAGCGTTAGTAAGGGTAAGGATTTGCTGAAGCGGCATGATGTAAAAGAGCGACTTTCCTCGATAAGGGCTTTTCTTCGTGGCAGGGTGCCGTCATTGGTGGCGCCGTTTTCAACCGTTACGCTTTTCTTTTCGGTCTCGGATGGTGACAGGCGGGCGCGGGTTTTCAATGTTTCCGGACCATCGTTGGAATCGGCGTGGCAGAAGGCCGTTGTTTTGCTTCGCGATGCGATGCAGACGGCGGGCATTAAGGGGCAATGGATACGCGTCGATTGGGTGGAGAATGCGGAAGCGACCACTTGGGTACGCCTCCGTGCGCTGCTTGCGAGGACGAAGCGCAACTATTTCCGTTTCGGCATTGCGCTCGACTGCGACTTGCACTTTGCCTTTACTGAACAGGAGCTGAACGCCCATGCGATGCTCTACGGTGGTAACCGGATCGAGCATGCCATCATTAACGAGAAGAATTTCAGGCTGTATGCCGAAGCGCGCCATCGCGACCTGCCGCCGCTTCACTTCGCGGACGGGGAGGAAGTATTTCTTTTCTCCACGAAAGGTGTGTTCTGCGACGAGCACGGTGCGTTGCACGCAATCGAGGGAGTTGGTCTCGACGCCGGCCGAAGGACGATAGAAACACTCGACGAGGACCGTGTCCTGACGCTGGTGCGTGATGCATCGGCCTATCTGGCGCGACAGGTCGAGCCGGACGGCACCTTCATCTATGGTTACCATCCCTGTTTCGATCGGCGCATTAATGCCTATAACACGCTGCGCCACGCCAGTAGCACCTATGCGATGATAGAGGCATGGGAGCTTACGCGTGATGCCGCACTGAAGGCTGCGATCGATCGCGCGCTGAAGCATCTGGCAGAGGTGTTGATAAAGCCCGCCCGGCTGCAGGATGGTGCCGAAGCTGCCTTTCTTGTCGACGTCGGAGAAGAGATCAAGCTCGGCGGCAACGCCGTCGCTATACTGGCGCTCGCCAAATATATGACAGTCACCGGGACAGACATCTATCGCTCGCTCGCAGAGCAGCTGGCGCTGGGAATTTGTCATATGCAGGATCAAGAGACGGGGGCCTTCGTCCACGTCCTTAAGTCCTCAGACCTGTCGGTGAAGGAAAAGTTCCGCACGATTTATTACGAGGGAGAGGCAGCATTCGGGTTGATGCGCCTTTATGGACTCACCGGCGATCCACGCTGGCTTGCTACAGTGGAGAAGGCGTTCGATCACTTCATAGCGCAGGAACACTGGAAGCATCACGACCACTGGCTAGGTTATTGCGTCAATGAACTCACCCGGTACAGGCCGGAGGAACGCTATTTCCGCTTCGGCATCCGTAACATCGCTGGCTATCTCGACTTTGTGGAAAACCGGATCACCACCTTCCCGACATTGCTGGAACTGATGATGGCCGTGCGCGAGACGCTGTCACGGATCGCTGACTCCCCTCGGCTACACTGGCTTCTGGACGAGATCGATCTGGTGCATTTCGAGCGGGCACTGGAGAAACGCGCATACTACCTGCTGAACGGCCATTTCTGGCCGGAAACGGCCATGTATTTTCGCAAGCCTGACCGAATCGTCGGCTCCTTTTTCATCCGTCATCACGCCTTCCGCGTGCGCATCGATGATGTGGAGCATTATCTTTCGGGCTTTATTGCCTACCGGAACTACCTCGCCGAAAGGGCGGCCTTTCGCAAATTGGTCAGCGAGCGTGCGGTCCAGCACCTCTGCAATGAAGCAGCAACCCTTCCCGAAGGACGCGGATGGACGGCGGAGCATGTCGAGGCCGCCACCGGCGGAACCTGGATACGTCGTCCGACCGAGGGCTGGATGGCGACAGGGCTTTCGACCTACGCACCGGCAACGACGCCAGACGATCTGGCCCTAGTCCGCGCGGAAGGAGAGACCGTCGGTATTCTTCCCCAGGTGCTGCATAGGTTTCCGACGCCTGCAGGCATCATTACGGCCGATCCCGACCGTGTGCAGGAAAAAGAGGTTCCCCTCCTGCGGATTGCAGATGGCAACGAGGCGGTCATGGCATTGGGGCGCTATGCCCGTGACCGGATGTCCGGTAAGGTGCTTGCCGTGACAGGAAGCGCTGGCAAGACCACGGCAGTTGCCATGCTCGCTCATGCGCTTTCTCCTTGGGGCACGGTGGGCGCTACTACCCGCAACGCCAATCTGCCATACGGCGTGGCCTGGAATCTGGCATCCATCCCGTGGGATTGCGCGCATGTCGTTCTGGAACTGGCTGTCGGTCGCATGGCCGTCAGCGCGCGCATGGCGCGCCCGCAGGTCACGCTTTTCACCAACATCCTGCCTGCTCATCTTGGCGAGACCAGCACATTATATGACATTGCCCACACGAAAAGCGCGATCTTTCTGGGCATGTCGCCCGGTGACAAGGCCGTCATCAATCGTGATATGCTCGAATGGGAGACGGTTTGCGGCGCGGCGAGCAATCGTGGTCTTGATATCCTGACCTATGGTGAGTCCGAGGACTGTGACTTCCGGCTGTTGGGTTACGACGCCGAGAACGGGTTTGCGCGGGCCCGTTTCGGCGACCATGAAATCGACTTCCGCGTCGGCGCAGCGGGCCGGCACATGGCGCTGAACGGCCTTGCCGTACTCGCATCAGTATCGGCACTTGGCTATCCGCTGGAGCCGACAATCACGCAACTGAAGAGTTTCACGGCATTGCCTGGACGCGGCGAGGAGTTTGATCTGATGCTGGGTGGACAGCGCCTTACGGTAATCGACGACGCCTACAATGCCAATCCCGGCTCGATGCGGGCAGCGCTCGACCGGCTGGGCGATCTGCACTGCCTCGGGCGTCGCATTGCTGTCCTCGGGCAGATGGCAGATCTGGGGCCACAGGCCGCTTCCTATCATACCGAACTTGCCGCATTTGTGAAAAGCCGATCGATTGATCGTGTCTACGTCACCGGCGAACTCTATGAAGGGTTCTGGTGTGAGCTTTCATCCTCTCGCAAGGGCGAATACGTTGATTCCCTCGATAGATTGAAGAACGTTCTTCTCGATCAACTGACGGACGGCGACGCGGTTCTGTTCAAGGGTTCGAACAGCACGCGCATTCATGAACTCGTCAGGTGGCTGAAGCAGCAGGCTGGGGCCAACTGATCTGCTGCTTTGGCGCCTTGAAAGTTCTGTCCGTTCGGAACCATTCTGATGGGGTAGTAGAATGCATGCATTGAATCTACGCCGGGGCCGACACCGATCAGGATCGGGAAGTGCGGTGCATCGCTCTTCTCGCCGCCTGTCAGGTCAAAGGCGATCGGATACTCGTCGAAGTCGGTCTTCAGATGGATTTTGGTAGAGAAGCCACTGCGTGAGCGGTCAAGCGCTTGGGTCTACTGCTCCCTTTGACGCCAGCTGGACACCCGCAAAAACCGGGTCTGCGGGACCGATGATGTCAAGATGGCGGGGTGGGTTCGTGTTTTGGGTGGATTTGTCACTACATTTGACGATGGTGGTGCCCGTTATGGGCTTTCCCCGGGATTCCGGGCAGACTCATGGCGTGACCGTGCGCTTTTCATGAAAGACGAGGCGGTCGAAGTTGTAGGCGAGGTTTTTCGAGGTCTCCAGTTTTGTCTCAGCCCGGGCGATGCCGATGGTACGGATGAACAGGCCGAACCGGTTCTTCTGATGCGCGAACACATGTTCGACCCTGGCGCGGATTGCAGATTTGGCCGCATTGGCGCGGGCTGTCGCGTCTGGCATCGGCTTGCCCTTGGGCTTGCGCCGGTGGATCCGGCTGGTCAGCATGCGATCGGCGAGCCAGGCCTGGTTGCTCTGTGAGCGGTAAGCGCTGTCGGCCCAGACTTCGCTGCCAGTGTTTTCCCGATCGATGACCTGGCCCAGCATTCGGCCATCGGGATGAGATGCCGAGGTCACCGTCGCAGCCCGAATGAAGCCATAACGCCGGTCGATGCTGATATGGCTTTTGTAGCCGAACACCGGCAGCGCGATCATGGGCAGGGGCGTGCCGTCTGGGCGATAGCGCACCTTGCCGCCGATCTTGAGTGTCCAGCGTGCATCAGTATCCTTCTGGGCCGCCTTGCCCGGTTCGTTCGGCCAAATCTCCTGCGCAGTTTTGCCCGACTTGATGGCATCGCGCTCGTCATTGGTATTGCGCTGCTTGGGTGCCGGCACCAGCGAGGCATCCACAATCTGCCCCGACATGGGAATGTAGCCTTTCTTGTGCAGTTGCCAGTTGAAGGCCTTCATGACCCGCTTCAGAGTGCCGGTCTCGGTCATACGGTTGCGGAAATGGCGGATGGTATTCTCATCGGGGGTGCGATCGCCCAGCGAAAAGCCCAGGAAGCGCATCCAACTCAGACGATCCCGGATCATGAACTCGGTGCGGGCATCGGACAGGTTGTGCTGGGCCTGCA
>JBEBXE010000102.1:0-9884 GCA_040391705.1 Aerobium aerolatum | reverse complement strand
GGCGCACGCGCGGCGCTGGCGCCGCTGCTGGGCAAGGGGTTGCCGGTGGAAATCGCCGACGGCACCGTGGCCGCCGACGATCTCGCGACGTTCGGGCTCGAGCTGGTGGCGTTTGCCGCCGATGCCGAGGCGTTGCGCCCGGTGCGTCAGGCGCTGGCAAAGCGCAGCGGACCGATCGTGCCGCTGATTTCCAGCGTCATCGAACCGACCGCCTATGCCCACGAGCGGGCAATCTGCGTCGATACGACTGCCGCCGGCGGCAATGCGAGCCTGCTGGCCGCCGCCGAGTAGGCACAAAAAAGGGGCCGTGCGGCCCCTTTTTCATTCTCGATCCGGTCGGGCTCGACCCGGTCTGGCGTTATGCGCCTTCGACGATGGAGAACCCTTCGAACTGCGGGTGGCCCATATAGACGGTCTTGCGGTCGCCGACATTCTTGTGGGCATCGCGGAAATTCTGCGATTTGGTCCAGGCGACGAAGTCGTCCTGGCTTTCCCAGACGGTGTGCGAGGCAAACAGCGTGTAGCCTTCGTCCGCGTTCAGCGCGCCGCGCAGCAGGTGAAACTCACGAAAACCCTTCATCTCGGCGAGCGACGAGTCGCGGTTTTTCCACACGTCTTCGAAGTCGGATTCCGAGCCGGACTTCACCTTGAAGCGGTTCATGGCGATGTACATGAATTTGATCCTTCCTAACGAAACGGGCCTAGCGTGAAAACGCGATCGGCAGATTGAACGTCCAGCTGGAGCGGCCCGCACCTTGCGGGATCGGCGGGAACGGCGCTGCGCGGTTGACCGTTGCCAGTGCTGCCTCGTCGAGTTGTGCGGAGCCGGAGCCACGCGCGATCCGCAGGCCGCTGACGCCACCGGAACTGCTGACGGTGAAGCTGACGAGCACTTCGCCGCGATCACGCGCACGGGTGGAGCGTGCGGCGCGGCTCAGTTTCTTTGCAACCTGTCCGGGATAGTTCGACACCGCCGCGTTGCCAGCTTCGCGCGAGCGCTGGTTGCCGGCGTCCTGATTGGTGGCGCGGCCTTGCGTTGAGCCTTCGGCGGTGCCGCGACGAGCGTCGGCCTGGTTCTGGCCGCCATTGCCGGCGGACGGACGGCGCTCGCGCTGGCGCGTCGCCTCCTGCTTGGGCTTGGGCTTTGCCTGCGGCTGGACGCGTTGCTCGGCAGGCTTGGTGTTTTCTGGACGGGCGCTCGGCAACGGCACATGCACCAGCGCTGCAACCTGCTGCTCGACCTCGTCCGGGAGCGGCTCAACGATCTCCGGCTCGACCGGCAGCGTGGCTTCCGGCACGATTACCGCTTCGTTCTCGACCGGCGGCAGCGCCGCGATCTGCACTTCGGATACAGCCTCGGCCAAACGTGACACAGGCGACGGAACCGCTTCGGCAACAATGGCCTCTTCCGGCTGAACCTCGGTGGGGGTCGCTTCGGTTACCGGCTCGACTGCTTCAGCTCTGGCGGTTTCAACCGGGGTGGCCGTCTCGACCGCTTCAGCCACTTCAGGCTGAATCGCTTCAACGGCTTCTGCTTCGACGGGTTCAACCGCTTCCGCCATTTCGCCACTGGAAACCTGATCGGCTTCGGCAAAGCCCAGGGCTGCCAGATCGACCTCGATCGCCGGGCCGCCGGCGATCTGGATTTCCGGTGCGCCGGGCGAGCGCAGCGCAAACCATGCCGCGCCGGCATGCGCCGTCGTCATGATGAGGGCTGCGGTACACCACAGCGCGACCTGACGGCGTGAGGTGCGGGTGAGCTGGCGCGACCAGGCGATGTCGGCGGGACAGATCATGGCTGCTGGCTCTGCTCCCCGGCGTCGGACGGAGCCAACGCGGCGTTGGCCGCGGGCGCGGCATCAAGCCCGACCAAGGCGATCTTGGTGTAGCCGGCCATCCGGATCAGGTTCATGATGTTCATCAAATCGCCATAGGCGACGATCTTGTCGGCGCGCAGGAAGACGCGTGCGTCGGTGTTGCTTTCGGTGGCGCGGCGGATCGCTTCGCCAAGGTCAATGTGGGTGACGGTTTCGTTGCCGACGGCGACCGTCAGATCGTCCTGGATCGTCACGTACAGCGGTTCGTCCGGGCGTGGCTGGGCCTGCGCGTTGGAGGCGGGCAGGTCGACATTGATGTCGACGGTGGCCAGCGGTGCTGCGACCATGAAGATGATCAGCAGAACCAGCATGACGTCGATGAACGGCGTGACGTTGATCTCGTGGCTTTCCACCAGATCGTCGCTGTCACCGCCGCGGGACTTGAGGCTTCCTGCCATGGTCTTTTCTCACTCTCCAGCAAGAGCGCTGGAATAAGCCTGGGTGCTGACACCGGTCGCCTTGCGGTCGAGGTCGCGGCTGACGAGGCGCTCGACGGCAGCCGAGGTGTCGGCCAGCAGCAGCCGATAGCCGGAGATCGATCGCGTGAAGGCGTTGTAAATCACCACGGCGGGAATGGCCGCCACCAGACCAAGCGCGGTGGCGAGCAGCGCTTCGGCAATGCCCGGCGCGACGATGGCCAGGTTGGTGGTCTGCGACTGGCTGATGCCGATAAACGAATTCATGATGCCCCAGACGGTACCGAACAAGCCGACGAACGGCGCAATCGAGCCAACTGTGGCGAGAATGCCGGTGCCGCGCGTCATGCGACGCGACGCCTGCGCCTCGATCCGTCCGAGATGCGACGCGATGCGCTCTTTCAGGCCGGCGGCGGCTTCCGCGCTCCAGCCCCGGGCAAACATCTGCGCCGACATGGCGGTCTCGTGCCCGGCTGCGCGCACCAGCAGCGAGGCCGCGCCGCCCTTGCCGCGCTCGAAGGCACGGCCGGCCTCCTCGAGGCTGGTGGCGGCGATGATCTTGTCCAGCGCGCTCGACAGCGCTGCGCGGGCGGCGGCGAGTTCGATCGACTTGGCCAGCCAGATCGTCCAGGTCGCCAGCGACGCCAGCGCCAGCCCGATCATCACCGCTTTGACCACCCAGTCGGCGGCCATGAACATGCCCCACGGCGACAGATCGTGCGGCAGCGTCGAAGCCGGCACCGCCTGGGCGGCGGCAGGGGCCTGCTCGGTGAACAGCTGAAGCTGCTGCGCATCCGCGCCGACAACCGAGGCGGCAAGGGCTGCAGCCAGCAAGAGCAGGGGGGCTGCCACGCGGATTTTCGAGGATGTCAGGGTCATGGTGCTGTTAAGTCTACTTGTATTGTCAAATTTTAAAGGGCCGCGAATTTTCTGTCCAGAGCATTGCGGCGATTTGTTTTTCGTCAGGTGCCGAAGGCTGCATCGGTGCGGGTTTCGGTCCGCAACGCGCGCACGCATGCGCCGGGTTCGACGCCGGGTCCCTTGCATTCGGTTGCGTCGTTGATGAGCACGCGGCCAAGGTTGGTGCAGTCGACACCGGAAAAGTCGAACTGGCGGACTTTCGTCTTGCCGTCCGGCAGGTCCTTGAAGTCGACGATGGTCATCTTGCTGACCATGCCGGCCTTGTCGAACAGCACCAGCTCGAAGCCGACGCTGTTCAGTTCCGCCTTGAGGTTGTTGGTCACCATGAAGGTGAACCGACATCCGTTGGCGGTCGGCTGGAGCGCATTGAGTTCGACAACGAGCCGCGGAGCGGGGGATTGCGCCCCCGCCTCCTGTGCATGGGAAATTCCCGGCAAAAGGGACGATGCCAAAGTCAGGGCAAGCACACTTCGCTTCAACATCATCGTCTCCGGGTTTCTCAGTAACCGAACTGCTTGGCCAGCGTGACCTTGAAGGTGCGACCCTTCGACCGGTCCTGCGCGAGGTTACGTCGGTAATCCTCGTTGAACAAATTCTCGACGCCGAACTGCGCTTCCCAACCCTTGAACTGGCCTTCCTGCGGCTTCCAGGTCGCAAACAGGTCGACCGAATTCCACGCCGTTGCCTCGCCGTCGCCACCGAAGGGGTTCCGTGGGTTTGCGGAGGCAAGCACGTAGTCACCCTTGTCGGCGATGGTTGCGCGCACGCCATATTCCAGGCTCCACGGCTCGTAGCGGCTGCCGAGCGTGAACGCCAGCGTGTTCTGCGGCACGGTGGTCAGCGCTGCGCCGGTCTCGCGGTTCTCGCCCTTGATGTAGGCATAGGCGAGACGGGCGAAGAACAGATCGGATTCGTAGGAGCCTTCAACCTCGACGCCATAGATGCGCGCCTTGTTGATGTTGACGAAGTAGGCGCCGCCGGCCGGGCCGGACGCGATCATGTTGTCGATGTTGTTGTAGAAGCCGGTGGTCTTGAGGCTGACCGTATTGCTGCCGCCGCCGATGTCGTAGGCGGAGGTCTTGAAGCCGAGCTCGTAGTTGTTGGAGCTTTCCTTCTCGAGGTTCAGGCTGAGGGTCTTGCCGCCGCCGTAGGTGAAGAGTTCATCGAGGGTCGGGAAGCGTTCGGTGTGGGCGATCGAACCGAAAATGCCGAAACTGTCGTTGAAGTCGTACATCGCGGCGATTTTCGGCGAGAACGCCGAGCCGTTGATCGCCCGCGAACCGGGGATCGAGCCCTTCGGCTGCATGGTGTGGAAGTCGACGCGGGTGCCGGCGATGATGGTGAGGTGCTTGTCCCAGATGAATTCGTTCTGGGCAAACAGGCCAAGCTTCTGCTCGCTGCCTTCCGGATGCTGTTGCAGGGCAGCACTGCCGCCGGGACGGCCGGCGATGCGATCCTGATGCGATGCCTGAACACCGACAGTGAGGAAGTTCTCGTAGGAGTCGCCGATCAGGTCGAAGGTGTTGTCGGCCTTCAACTGCCAGGTGCGATAGCCGTAATCGGTGTCGCGCAGAATGGCGGTGTTGCCGGTGTCGCCGATCGGCGGCAGCGGCAGCGGCGGGTTGCCGGGACGATAATTCTTCTGCGAGTTGGCGGTGTTGGAGTAGCTGAGCGAGACGTTCAGATCGAGCCACGGATTGTCGCTGGCGTCGTTCTCATAGCTGAGGACGACGGTGTCGTCGCTGACATCGCGATCGATGAAGCCGAACATCGGCTGGGTGCCGGTCTGGGCGTAGTCCTGATTGTTGCCTGCCGACTGCCAGCGCTGGTAGGACAGGCGCACCACCTGTTCGTTGTCGATGTAGTGGGTGCCCTTGATCAGGCCGGACCATGATTCGAATTCGGACCCGGTGAGCAGATTGCCGTTGGCCAGCTTGAACGCGTCGGAGCGGCGGAAATTGCCGGTTGCGAGCAGTTCGGTTGCTTCGCCGAAGCGATGCGCCCACAGAACGGAAGCCAGCCCGCCGTCGCCGTTGCTGGTGTAGGTGCCCTTGAGGCGCACCGCGCCGGTCTCGCCGTCAGCGATGAAGTCGGACGCATCCTTGGTGACGAAGTTGACGACGCCGCCGAGCGCGCCCGAGCCATACAGCGTCGAGGAGGCGGGGCCGCGCAGGATTTCGACCTTCTTGTACAGTTCCGGATCGGAGAAGAACGAGCCCATGCGGTACTGCTCGTTGAACTTTGGCGCACCGTCGACGGTGACCACGATGCGCGAGCCGTCAGCGGAATTGTCGGTTGCGCCGATGCCGCGGATGTTGAACGCCTCGCCGAAGACGCGGTCGCTGCCGACCATCGTCGCGCCGGGAACGTCGCGCAGCAGGTCGCCCATCGTCGTCGCCTGTTCGCGGTCGATGTCGTCCTGATCGAGAACCGTCACCGCCTGCGGCGTGTCGAGCGCGATCTTTTCCGCACCAGCGCCGACCACGAGACGCTGCAGCAGCGTGACGCGATTCTGTTTGGCCGTGGTGGTCGTTGTCGTTTCAGCCGCTTGCTGCGCTGAAACGCCCGTCACCCCAATCACAATTGCCATCGCCGCTCCGCCCAGCAGAACAGCACTCTTTTGAGCCACCAGCCCCATTTTCCAAACTCCTGGTTCACATGCTGGCTTGCGACACGCTCGCTTGCATCATCAATTTTTCGCGGCGTGATTAATGTTGACTCTTTCACTCCGGTATTGCGCTTCGTATTAAACCTGATAATTAGTGTCAAGAAATCAAATGCGGCAGCGCATAGCAAATCCCCAGCCAGCATCTGCGAGCCCGGACATCGAGAGGAACGGTATCGTGAATAGCTACACTCCCTATAACCACCCCTCCTTCCGCAAGACTTCGGCCGCCCCCGTGCAGGAGGTCGTGCATCGCCCGATCGATCGCATGGCCCGCGTCGTCACCAGCGAATCGCTGTTTCGCGGGTCGCAGGAGATCGGCATCGAGCACGAAGGCTCGATGTACCGGCTCAAGATCACGCGGCAGGGCAAACTCATCCTCAACAAGTGAAATCACCAGGTGCCATGATGTGTGCTGCCAAGCCCAATCCTGACGAAATTCTACGTATGAAGGCCGACAACCCGAAACTCAGGGAACGCGATTTCGTCGCGCAGATCGGGGTTTCGGAAGCCGATCTCGTGGCGGCGCAAGTCGGCGCCGGCGCGCGGCGGATCGAGCCGCGGGTCAATGACATCCTCAAGGGGCTCGAAGCGCTCGGCGAAGTGATGGCGTTGACGCGCAACGAAAGTGCCGTGCACGAAAAGATCGGCGTCTACGACAAGGTCGTCGCCGGCGATTTCGTCTCGATGATGCTCGGCGCTGATATCGACATGCGGATCTTCCCGAAAATCTGGGCGCACGGCTTTGCCGTCGAGAAGCGCGATGGCGACGACGTCAGGCGCAGCCTGCAGTTCTTCGACCGCGCCGGCGATGCCGTTCACAAGGTCCATCTGCGTCCGGCGTCGAATGTCGAGGCTTATGAGGCGCTGGTCGCAGGGCTTCTGTCGGACGATCAGTCCCGCGAGATCGAAACCACGCCGATCGAGAAGAAGACGTTTGCTCAAGACGAAGCCGGTAGCGCCGATGTCCTGCGCGAACGCTGGGGCGCGATGACCGACGTGCATCAGTTCTTCGGGCTGTTGCGCGAGCTCAAGATCAATCGCCGCCAGGCGCTCGACATGGTCGGCGACGATTATGCCTGGCTGCTGGATGGCGATGTCCTGTCGTCGATGATGCAGCAGGCGGTCGAGCAGGAAGCGCCGATCATGTGTTTCATCGGCAACCATGGTTGCATCCAGATCCATTCCGGCCCGATCCAGACGATCAAGGCGATGGGGCCGTGGATGAACATTCTCGACGAAGGTTTTCACATGCACCTGCGGCTGGATCACATCCGGCAGGTCTGGGCGGTGCGCAAGCCGACCAAGGACGGTCACGTCACCTCGTTGGAAGCCTATGACGAAAACGACGAGTTGATCATTCAGTTCTTCGGCCAACGGCACGAAGGACAGGGCGAACGTTCCGACTGGCGGGCGATCGTCGAAGCTCTCCCGCGCGTCGCCCGTTCGGCCGCGGCTTAGGAAAACAGACCATGACACTCCGGCTTATCCCGCGAGCGCTCGTGACAGGAGCGGCCTTATTGGCCGCTCTTTCCACGGCGACTGCACAGCAGTCCAGCTATGACGCATCGCGTCTGGTGGCGATTGGCGGCTCGATCACCGAAATCGTCTATGCGCTGGGCGAAGAGGGCAAGTTGATCGCCCGCGATACGACCAGCGTCTTTCCTGAAGCAGCGCTGGAATTACCGGATGTCGGCTATATGCGCGCGATTTCTCCCGAGGGCGTCCTGTCGGTCAATCCGAGCGTGATCGTCACGCTGGAAGGCAGCGGTCCGCCAGAAGCACTGGACGTGCTCGCCAAGGCCAGCATTCCGATGGTGATCGTGCCGGATCGGTTCGACCGCGACGGTATTCTCGAAAAGATCCGCATTGTCGGCGATGTGCTCGGCGTGCCGGACAAGGCGACGAAGCTGGCCGACGACATCAAGGCCGAGATCGACGCCGCGCAGGCTGCCACCAAGGATGTGACGGACCGCAAGAAGGTTCTGTTCGTGCTGTCGTTGCAGGGCGGCCGTATTCTCGCCTCCGGCACCGACACCGCCGCCAACGGCATCATCGCGATTGCCGGCGGCGACAACGCGGTGACCGACTATTCCGGCTACAAGCAGCTGACCGATGAAGCGGTGATCGAGGCCGCGCCCGACGTCATTCTGGCGATGGACCGTGGTGGCGACCACGAAACCCAGATCGACGAGCTGCTCGCGCATCCGGCCATCGCGGCCACGCCGGCTGCCAGAACCCGCAGCGTCGTGCGCATGGATGGCGCGTTTCTTCTCGGCTTCGGCCCGCGCACGGGGGCTGCCGCGCATGAGCTTTCCGTCGCGCTTTACGGCGACGCTGCTTCGGATTGAGCACCAGCATGATGGTTTTGCAACGTCTCCGCGCAGCCACAGCCCTTTCAGATGCACCTGAGGGGGACCGTTCGGCGCGCGCCAGGCTCACGATTGGCGTGCTCGTCCTCGCGCTGGTGGTCGTCTCGCTGTTCAGCCTGACGGCTGGCGCGTCCGACGCGTCCGCCTGGGACGTGATGACCGGCTGGCTGTCGCGCAGCGACGATGTCGATGCGGCGCTGACGGCGCGCGACCGCATTATCATCTACGATATCCGGCTGCCGCGCGTCGTGCTGGGCATCCTGATCGGCGCGGCGCTCGCCGTGTCCGGCGCGGTGATGCAGGGCCTGTTTCGCAATCCGCTGGCCGATCCGGGCCTCGTCGGTGTTTCCTCCGGCGCGGGGCTCGGGGCGATCACCGTGATCGTGCTTGGCTCGACCGTACTGGCGCCGGCGATTGCGATTTTCGGTATCTTTGCGCTGCCGTTCGCGGCGTTTCTGGGTGGGCTTGGCACGACGCTGCTGCTGTATCGCGTGGCGACGCGGCGGGGGCAGACGTCGATTGCGACCATGCTTTTGGCCGGCATCGCGCTGAGTGCGATGGCCGGGGCGTTTTCCGGCATGCTGGTTTATCTCGCCGACGACCGGCAATTGCGCGACCTGACCTTCTGGGGGCTTGGCTCGCTCGCCGGTGCGACCTGGACGAAGATCGCCGCCGCAGGCCCGATCATCGCGATTTCGCTGCTGGCCGCCCCGTTCATGGCGCGCTCGCTCAACGCACTGGCCTTGGGCGAGGCGACGGCGCGCCATCTCGGCATCCCGGTGCAGAACTTCAAGAACATCGCCATCGTCACCGTCGCCGCAGCGACCGGCGCGTCCGTCGCCGTGTCCGGTGGCATCGGTTTCGTCGGCATCGTCGTGCCGCATCTGCTGCGCCTCATGATCGGGCCGGATCATCGCTATCTGCTGCCGGCCTCCGCGTTGCTCGGCGCGTCGCTGCTGCTTCTGGCCGACGCGGTGAGCCGCACCATCGTTGCACCCGCCGAACTGCCGATCGGCATCGTCACGGCTGCCGTCGGCGCACCGTTCTTCCTGTGGATCCTGCTGCGCAAGCGCGGAATTCTGGATCTTTGAGGAGATCACCATGATTACAGCACGCGACGTTTGCGTCTCGATCGGCACCAAGCAGATCCTGCATGGCGTCGACTTCACCGCCCGCACCGGCGAGGTGACGGCGATTGTCGGCCCCAACGGGTCCGGCAAGACGACGTTCCTGAAAACCCTGTCGGGTGACCTACAGGCTGAAGGCTCGATCCAGATCAACGGGCGGGACCTGCGTGAGATGAAGCCGTGGCAGCTTGCCGGCGTGCGCGCCGTGCTGCCACAGGCAACGTCGCTGTCGTTTCCGTTCACGGTGCGCGAGATCGTCAAGCTGGGGGTGACGGGCGGACGCTCCGGCGCGCAGGCTGCCGAAAGCGAGCGTCTGCCGGAACGGGCGCTGGCGCGCGTCGACCTCGAAGGCTTTGCCGGCCGGTTCTATCAGGAGCTGTCCGGCGGCGAGCAGCAGCGGGTGCAGCTGGCGCGGGTGCTGTGTCAGGTATGGGCCCCGATGCTCGACGGCGAGCCGCGCTGGCTGTTCCTCGACGAGCCGGTGTCGAGCCTCGATATCAAGCATC
>JBEBXE010000101.1:0-9921 GCA_040391705.1 Aerobium aerolatum | reverse complement strand
GCGGTTCCAGCGTGATGCAGTTCTCGACCGGGCAGACGTTGACGCAGAGATTGCAACCGACGCACTCGGCTTCGATCACCTCGAAATGGCGCAACCCGTCGACCATGCTGGTGATCGCCTGATGCGAGGTGTCCTCGCAGGCGATGTGGCAGCGGCCGCACTTGATGCAGGAATCCTGGTCGATATGCGCCTTGGCGATGTAGTTGAGGTTGAGATACTGCCAGTCGGTGACGTTGGGCGTGGCGCGTCCGATGACGTCATCGAGTGTGGCGTGGCCCTTCTCGTCCATCCAGCTTTTCAGCCCTTCGATCATCTCCTCGACGATCTTGAAGCCGTAGGTCATGGCTGCCGTACACACCTGCACGTTGCCCGCGCCCAGCGCCAGGAACTCGGCCGCGTCACGCCAGGTGGTGATGCCACCAATGCCGGAGATCGGCAGGCCGCGGGTCTCGGGATCGCGGGCGATCTCGGCGACCATGTTCATCGCGATCGGCTTGACCGCCGGGCCGCAATAGCCGCCATGCGTGCCCTTGCCGTCGATCGACGGTTCCGGCGCGAACGAATCGAGATTGACCGAGGTGATCGAATTGATCGTGTTGATCAGCGACACCGCATCGGTGCCGCCGGCATGCGCCGCGCGCGCCGGCTTGCGGATGTCGGAGATGTTGGGGGTCAGTTTGGTGATGACCGGCATGCGGGTGTATTGCTTGCACCAGCGCACGACCATTTCGACATATTCGGGAACCTGCCCGACGGCAGCGCCCATGCCGCGTTCGCTCATGCCGTGCGGACAGCCGAAATTCAGTTCGATACCGTCAGCGCCGGTCTCTTCGACCAGCGGCAGGATCGAGCGCCACGAGTCTTCTTCGCACGGCACCATGATCGAGGCGATCAGCGCGCGATCGGGCCAGTCCATCTTGACCTGCTTCATCTCGCGCAAATTGGTCTGCAAGTCGCGGTCGGTAATGAGCTCGATATTGTTGAGGCCGAGCAGGCGACGGTCAGCGCCCCAGATCGCGCCATAGCGCGGCCCGTTGACGTTGACGACCGGCGGCCCCTCTTCGCCCAGCGTCTTCCAGACCACGCCGCCCCAGCCCGCCTTGAAGGCGCGGACCACGTTGTAGGCCTTGTCGGTCGGCGGCGCGGAGGCCAGCCAGAACGGGTTGGGCGATTTGATGCCGACAAAATTGTTGCGAATATCCGCCATGCTCATGCCCTCCCGTTCGCGGTGAATGCCCGGTGGATGCTTTCCGCCGCGTCGCGTCCGGCCGCAACTGCTGCAACCGTCAGGTCTTCGCGGGCATCGACGACGCAGTCGCCGCCAGCCCAGACCTTGCGCATCGATGTCCTGCCTTCGGCGTCGACCTTGATGCGGCCCTGCTCCATGGCGATGGAATTGCCGCTGCCATTGAGCGGCCCGGCTTCGAACGACTGGCCGATGGCCTTGAACACCTGGTCGGCAGGGATCACCAGCATTTCGCCGGTGCCGACGAGACGGTCGCCGTCAAGCCTGGTGTACTCAAGCTCGACCCCGACCGTGCGTCCGGCTTCGGTCAGAACGCGCTTTGGCTGCAGCCAGTGACGGATCATGACGCCGTTGACGTTGGCCAGATCCTGCTCGTAGCCCGAAGCGTTCATGTTTTCCTGACCGCGACGGTAGCAGATCGTCACTTCATCGGCCCCGAGCAGTCGCGACTGGATCGCCGCGTCGATGGCGGTCATGCCGCCGCCGATGACGACAACGCGACGGCCGATTTCGAGCGTCGCCAGATCGTCGGCCTGCCGCAGTTCCGAGATGAAATCGACGGCGTTGACCACGCCTTCCGCATCCTCGCCTTCGGCACGCAGGGCGTTGACGCCGCTCATGCCCATGCCAAGGAAGACCGCATCATGGCCAGCGGCAAGCTCGGCCAGTGACAGGCCGTTGCCCAGCGCCTGGCCATGCCTGATCTCGATACCCCCGACAGCGGTGACATAGTCGACTTCCGCCTGGGCGAAGTCGTCGGTCGATTTGTAGGCGGCGATGCCATATTCGTTGAGGCCGCCCGCTTTCGGCCGGGCTTCGAAAATCGTTACGTCGTGACCGTTGACCGCCAGACGGTGAGCGCAGGCAAGGCCGGCAGGCCCGGCACCGACGACGGCAACCTTGCGGCCAGACGGCTCGGCGCGGGTGTAAAACTGCTTGGAACGCGCCATCGCCTCGTCGGTGGCGTAACGCTGCAACCGGCCAATCTGAACCGGCTTGCCCTCGGCGATCTCGCGCACGCAGACTTCTTCGCACAGCGTCTCGGTCGGGCAGACGCGGGCGCACATCCCGCCCAGAATGTTCTGGTCGAAGATCGTCTTGGCAGCGCCGAGCGGATTGCCGGTCGAGATCTGTCGGATGAACAGCGGAATGTCGATCGTCGTCGGGCATGCCTGCATGCACGGCGCGTCGTAGCAGAAATAGCAACGGTCGGCCTCGACACGCGCCTCATGCGCGTCGAGCGGCGCATTCAGATCGGAAAAATTCTCGGCATATTCCACCGGGGATAGCCGTCCGGCGGCTATGCCCTGCTTCAACTGGCCCTCAGCCATCATCAATGTTCCCCATTATTGGTTTTGAGGAAATGCTAGCACGATCCAATTTTTTATCAATCGGTCAAATTTTCGATAAGCCATTGAAAAGCAATACAAATAACATGACAAATCTACTCATGTTAAAGTATCTGGCCGACTCTCTCGAAAAATCAGCAGTGGGTTTTCCCGCAACACTCTGGACGTGACCACCGGAAACCGTTCACCTGCACGGCGATTGTGGAACGGCGCCACACGGTAACTGAAGCTGAAAGTATTGAGGTATCGGTGTCTGAACTCCTGATCATGCTGTTCTCGCAATCCGCACCCGTGCAATTGTTGATGCTCGTCGTCTTCGGACTCATCTGCTACGGCGGGGCGCTGGCGTTTCTCTGGTTTCTGCGCCGTCTTCACATCGAGATCGCCGCTGCCATTCCGGTTTCTACCTTTCTCAGCACCATTGCCACCGCCTGGGCGCTGGCGCTTGGGTTTGCCGCAGCCGACGTCTGGACGGCGCGCGCCCATGCCGAACAGGCGGCCAGCGAGGAACGTTCCTCGATCATCCGTCTTCTCGGCATGGCCGGCGACGACACGCTCGACCTTCCAGAGATCCTGGAAGGGCTGACCCTCTACCAGAGTGAAGTCCGCGAGCAGGAATGGGGCAACGGCCTCAACCGCAATCCCGTCGACACAGTCGACCAGGCGCTGCAGCAGATTCGCGTCAGCATCGTCAGGATCGCGCGCGACAACGTCCCGTCGGCGCTGGTGGCAAAGATGACGCTCGATTTCGATGAGTTGCAGGACGCCCGCAACAAGCGGCTCGCCATCGGCAGCAGTTCAGTCAGCCAGTACAAATGGTATCTGGTGCTGTTTCTGACCTTCCTGTCGATGATCTCGATTGCCGCGGTTCACGCTGACCGGCCGCCCGCCGCCCGCACCGCGCTCAGTATCTTCATGGTCGCCGCGGTCGTCAGCCTGTGGATTCTCGCGCTCCATGCCACCCCCTATTCGGGCTCGGCCGGGATCACCTTCGACGAACTGCATCTGGCCAAGAACGAGTGATTTCGACTCCCAGCCAATGCCTTGCTTCCGTGCATGTCGTTGCCCCGAAACCGGTTCCCACTTTCGGGCGACATGCCTTAATGGTTAAAATTCGTCGAAAGCTTTAATTTACGCCAACGCGATATGGTGCGCGTATGCGTATCTCCTTTGTTCTGCGTTTCGCTCCCGTATTGCTGTTGCTGCTGGTGTCCGCCTGCGCCACCAAACCTCAGCGCATCAACGATGTCTGTGCCGTGTTCTCGCAGAATGAGGGCTGGACCAGCAGCTGGCGGCGTGACGCCGCCGCAGCGTCGCAACGCCATGGCGTACCGCTGCATGTGGTGATGGCAACGATCCGGATGGAGTCCGGCTTCGACGGCCGCGCCCGCCCTGCCCGCAAGATGTATCTCGGCTTCATCCCCGGCAAGCGCGCATCCACCGCCTATGGCTATTCGCAGGCACTCGACGGAACCTGGCTGCAATATCAGCGCGAGACCGGCCGCCATTCTGCGCGCCGCAACAATTTTTCCGACGCCGCCGATTTCGTCGGCTGGTATCACAAAAAGTCGGTGAACACGCTCGGCATCGCCCCCCACGACACCTACAACCTCTACCTCGCCTACTATTCCGGTCATGGTGGCTATGCGCGCGGCAGCTGGCGCGGCAACAACGGCATCCAGGCCTATGCCCGCAAGACCGCCTCGATGGCCAACACCTACGCCCAGCAGATGCAGCGCTGCCGCTAACGCGCGGGTCGTATTGGACGGGGATTTCGCCTCGGCGTCCCCGCCCGCATATTGACAAAATTCCTGCCAGACTGCTCTCTTGCCCGCTTGGGGATAGTGCGAGCATCTGGAGGACTTCATGTCATTGCGCGCGGCCCGCTGGTTTTCCGTTCTCCTGATCGTGCTTGGTTTTCCGGCTTTGGGCTTTGCCCAGAGCGGCGAACGCTCGGTCGTCACGACGCAAGACAGCGACTATTTCGGCTTCGACCTGCGGACGGAACGCGACGTGACGCTGGATCAGTGCAGCGCGGTCTGTCTGGCAGACAGTGCCTGCAGCGCGTTTACCTACAACACCAAGGCGCAATGGTGTTTTCTCAAGTCCGACTACAGCATCATCAAGCCGTTTGCAGGCGCGATTGCCGGGCGCATCGTCGACTTGACCGGTGAACCCGAGATCGGCGCCGCCCCCAAGCTGACCTTCGTGCCCGACTATCTGGCCGACGAGGCGCGCCGCTACAGCCAGACCATCGCCAAGACGCAAAGCACTGAAGAGGCAGGTCTGGTGCATCTGTCCTCGGCAGCCGGAAGCGCGCTCGAGTCGGGCGACGCCCGCACAGCGGTGCGCAACTACATCGCCGCGCTGGCCATTGCTGCCGACGACACCGACAGCTGGACCAGCCTTGCCACGGCGCTGCTGGCGATCGAACCGGAAACCGGCCGCGAAGGCAGCGAGCTCAACCGCGACGCATCGTCGGCCGCGCTGATCGGCTACAACCTGTCGCGCACCGTCTCGCAGCGCGCGCAAAACCTTGCTGTCGTCGCCCAGGCGCTCGACCGGCGTGAACTCTACCGCCCTGCCCTGCAGGCCTACGAGGCAAGCCTGGCGCTGGCCAACGACAGCACCGTGCGCGCCGCCTATCTCGATCTCAAATCGCGCAAGGGGTTCCGCGTTGTCGGCAACGAAGTCGACGCCGACATCGCCGCGCCGCGCGTCTGCATCCAGTTTTCCGAGGAACTGGCCAAGTCCGGACAGGATTACGCCCCGTTCGTGACGGTGGACGACGCGCCGCCGCAGGCCGTCGAAGCCAAGGGCCAACAGCTCTGCATCGAAGGCCTGCAGCACGGCCAGCACTATCGTATCGCGGTCCGGCAGGGCCTGCCGGCCGCCATCGGCGAAGTCACCGAAAACCCGGTCGCGCTGTCGATCTATGTCCGCGACCGTGCCCCGTCGATCCGTTTCTCGGGCGAGAATTTCGTGCTGCCGGCAGCCGGTCGTCACGGCATCCCGCTGGTCAGCGTCAATGCCGGATCGGCCGACCTGAAACTCTATCGCGTCGGCGAGCGCTCGCTGGCCAGCCTGCTCAACGGCTACCGGTTCCTGCGCCAGCTCGACGCCTATGGGCTGGACACGCTGACGAGCGAAAGCGGTGAGCAGGTCTGGGAAGGCACGATCGAGCTGCAAAGCGATCTCAACAAGGAGATTGTCACCAGCTTTCCGGTCTCCGAAGCCCTGCCTGAGCGCAAGCCGGGCGTCTATGTGCTGACGGCGACGCCGCAGGGCGACAAGAGCGAATCGTGGGATTCGCGCGCGACGCAATGGTTCGTCGTCTCCGACATCGGCCTGTCGACCTATGCCGGCGAAGACGGTTTGACCGTGTTTGCCCGTTCACTGGCTTCCGCCAAGCCGCTGGCCGGAACCGAACTCCAGCTTCTGGCGCGCAACAACGAAATTCTCGGCACCGCGACCACCGACGCCGACGGGCGCGCCGTGTTCACGCCGGGCCTGATGCGCGGCACCTCGGGCATGGCCCCCGCCGTGCTGACGGCTGCGGGCGCGGCTGAAGATTTCGTCTTCCTCGACATGACCCGCCCCGGCTTCGACCTGTCCGACCGTGGCGTGACCGGCCGCGCCGCGCCCGGCGCGCTCGACGTGTTTGCGTGGACGGAACGCGGCATCTACCGCGCCGGCGAAACCGTCCATGCCGCAGCATTGGCGCGCGACGACAGCGCCGAGGCGGTGGAAGCCCTGCCGCTTACCTTCATCTTTGCGCGCCCCGATGGCGTCGAGGAACGTCGCATCGTCAGCGATTCAAGCGCGCTGGGCGGACATCACGCACCGCTTGCGCTGGAACCCACGGCGATGCTCGGCACCTGGACCATGGCGGTCCACACCGACCCGAAGAAGGAAGCCATCGCGCAGGCGAGCTTCCTCGTCGAGCAGTTCGTGCCCGATCGCATCGAATTCGAACTCAAGGCCGACACCCCTGAAGTCGCCGCCGGGCAACCGGCCCGACTCAGCGTCGACGGCCGCTATCTCTACGGCGCACCCGCCTCCGGGCTCGCCCTCGAAGGCGAAGTCGCCGTCAGCGTCAAACGGGAATGGGACCGCTTCCCCGGCTACCGCTTCGGCCTTGCCGACGAGGAGGTGGAAACCGTCTCGATCCCGCTCGACCTCGACGCCGTCGACGAGGACGGCCACGCCAGTTTCGAAGCCGTGCTCGAGCCCCTGCCCGCCACCACGGCGCTCTTGGAAGCGCAGGTCGCCGTGCGCATGCGCGAAGGCGGCGGCCGCGCGGTCGAGCGTCGCACCCCGGTGACGATCACGCCGGAAAGCACCGTGCTGGGCATCCGTCCCGACTTCGCCGGTACCGAACTTGCCGAAAACTCGATGGCCGGCTTCCGTGTCATCGCTGTTGCGCCCAACGGCGAACGCGAAGCGCTGAACGGCGCGCGCTGGACCCTCAACAAGGTCGAGCGCAGCTATCAATGGTACCGCAGCAACAACAGCTGGAACTATGAGGCGATCACCACCGAACGCCGCGTCGACAGCGGAACGCTCGACATCACCACCGGCGAACCGGCGGCGTTGTCGATGCCGGTCGAATGGGGCCGCTACCGGCTGGACGTCGAAAGCAAGAGCGCGACCGGTCCGGCCGCCAGCTTCGCCTTCAACGCCGGCTGGTTCGTCGAGGCCGCCTCGACCGAAACCCCGGACGGGCTGGAAATCGCGCTCGACAAGGAGCGCTATGGGGCGGGCGAAACCGCGCGGCTGAAAGTGTCGCCGCGCTTTGCCGGCGAGTTGCTGGTGACGATCGGCTCCGAACGCCTGTTCACGACTCTGACCGCACATGTGCCCGAGGACGGCGCGGAGATTGACATTCCGGTGTCCGCCGACTGGGGCGGCGGGGCCTATGTCACCGCCGTGCTGTTCCGCCCCGGCGACAGCGAGGAAAGCCGGATGCCGGCGCGCGCCATCGGCGTGAAGTGGCTGTCGGTTGACCCGGCGGAGCGCTCGCTGGTCGTGACGCTCGACCTGCCGGCAAAAGCTTCGCCGCGCGAGGAACTGACCATTCCGGTCACCCTGGCCGGATTGCAGCCGGGCGAAGAAGCCTATGTCACGGTCGCGGCTGTCGATGTCGGCATCCTCAACCTGACACGCTACACGCCGCCGGACCCGCAGGGCTGGTATTTTGGCCAGCGCCGCCTCGGCCTTGAACTGCGCGACCTCTATGGCCGCCTGATCGACGGCTCGGCCGGCGCGTTTGGACGCATCCGCACCGGCGGCGACGGCGGTGGCATGACCGTGCAGGGCAACCCGCCGACCGAAAAGCTCGTCGCCTTCTTCTCCGGCCCGGTGCAGGTCGATGGCGACGGCAAGGCGCAAGTCTCGTTCCCGATCCCCGAATTCAACGGGACGGCCCGCATCATGGCCGTGGCATGGTCCAAATCAGCCATCGGTCAGGCCAATGGCGACGTCATCATCCGCGATCCACTGGTGGTGACGGCCGGCCAGCCGCGCTTCCTCGCCACCGGCGATCAGGCGACGATCCGCCTCGACATCCACAATACCGACGGCCCGGCGGGCGACTATGCGCTGTCGGTCACGACCGACGGCAAGGCGACCTTCGACCTCGGCGCGATCCCGCACAGCGTCACGCTGGCGCAGGACCAGCGCGCGACCGTGCAGTTGCCGATCTCGGCGTTGACCACCGGCGACGCGACCGTCACCGTCGCGCTCGCGCATGAAGATGGCACCAGCGTCGAACGGACGCTGTTCATCCCGGTCCGCCAACCCGCGATGCCGCTGGCGACAAGGCAGGTGGTCAGCATCCCGGCTGGCGGCTCGCTGCGCATCGACGACCAGTTGCTGGCCGCAAGCCTGATGGATGGCGCGTCGGTTTCGGTCGGCATCTCGCCGCTGGCGGCACTCGACGTGCCGTCGCTGCTGACCACGCTCGACCGCTACCCCTATGGCTGCACCGAGCAGACCACCAGCCGCGCGATGCCGCTGCTCTATGTCAGCGAACTGGCGGCAGCCACCGGCATGGCCGACGATCCGAACCTGCGCCAGCGCGTGCAGGACGCCATCGGCCGCATCATGACGGCGCAGACGTCGAGCGGAACGTTCGGCCTGTGGGGGCCGGGCTATGGCGACATGTGGCTCGACGCCTACATCACCGAGTTCCTGACCCGCGCCCGCGAGGCCGGCTACGCAGTCCCAGCGCAAGGCTTCACCGCGGCGCTCGACAATCTGCAGAACCAGCTCTCCTACACCACCGACCTTGCCGAACGCGGCACCGAGATCGGCTATGCGCTCTACGTGCTGGCGCGCAATCGCAAGGCGTCCATCGGCGACCTGCGCTACTATGCCGACACCCGCATCGACGAGTTCACCAGCCCGATGGCGCGGGCGCAGATTGCTGCCGCACTGGCGCTTTATGGCGACAACCAGCGCGCCGAGCGCACCTTCGCCTCGGCACTGCGGGCAATCGAGGCGGGGTCAAACGTCGGCTTCTACCGGTCCGACTATGGCTCGACGCTGCGCGACGGCGCGGCGATCCTGGCGCTCGCCGCCGAGACCCGCCCGGCACCCGGCATCGTGCCGGCGCTGACCCGGTTTGTCGCGCAGGAGCGGCAGGACAAGACCTATACGTCGACGCAGGAACAGGTGTGGATGGTGCTTGCCGCCCGCGCCGTCAGCGAAACCGCCGGCAGCATAAGCCTCGACATCAACGGTGACGCACACACGGGCAGCTTTGCCCGCCGCATCGACGGCGACGTGCTGGAAGCAAGCCCCCTCACCGTCACCAATCGCGGCAAGGCGGCGGTCGATGCGGTCATCACCACGGTGGCAGCCCCCGCCGACCCGCTGCCTGCGGGCGGCGACGGCTTCACCATCGAGCGCAGCACCTACACGCTCGACGGCGAAGAGGCCAACATCAGCGAAGCCGCGCAGAACGAGCGCTTCGTCGTGGTGCTGCGCGTCACCGAAGAGAACGACTGGTCGTCGCGCGTGGTGATCACCGATCTGTTGCCGGCAGGCTTCGAGATCGACAATCCGCGCCTGATCGGCAGCGCCGAACTGTCCAACTTCGACTGGCTCGGCGAACCCGCAGCGGTCCACAGTGAGTTCCGCGACGACCGTTTCGTCGCCGCCTTCGACCGCGACAGCGGCGGCGAATTCTTCGTCGCCTATGTCGTGCGCGCGGTGACGCCCGGCGTCTATTCGCACCCGGCAGCCGTGGTCGAGGACATGTATCGTCCGCAGTTCAATGCACGCTCGGCAGCCGGCATGATGGAGGTCATCGCCGCGCAATGA
>JBEBXE010000100.1:0-10035 GCA_040391705.1 Aerobium aerolatum | reverse complement strand
GGGGCGCGAAAGCCCATCACCGCGACGGCTGCGCCCTCGGCGATGCCCTGACGCAAGGCAGCCAGCGCGTCGGCCTGAACCAGCGGCGTGTCGCCGAACATCACCAGAACGTCGTCATAGCCGCGCGCAATCTTCGCACGTGCTGCCAGAACGGCGTGCGCCGTGCCCAGACGCTCGGTCTGCAGGAAGGTTTCGGCCTCGGGCGCATAGGGCAGCACCGCTGCGCGCACATCGTCCGCGCCGCGTCCGACCACGATCGCCACGTCGACGCCGTCGGTCAGCCGCGCCGCCTTGACCGCATGCGCGACCAGCGGCAGGCCCGCCAACGGATGCAGCACCTTGGGCAGCGCGCTTTTCATGCGGGTGCCTTCGCCAGCGGCTAGAATGACGGACAGGCAGCTTCGTTGGCTCATCGTGAATCCGGTTCGCTCGGGTGTTGTCGGTGAACGTCTATAGCAGGGATGTGCTTGCTGTTCGGTTTACATCGGGTCCGATTTTACCCGGAACGGCGTTCCGTCAATCGCCGCCGCCATCAGCGCCCTGGTGTAGGGCTGTTTCGGATCGTCGAAGATCGCGTTGGTTGGCCCTTCCTCGACGATCTGCCCCTGCTTCATGACTATAATGTGGTCCGCCATCGCACGCACGACGGCGAGATCGTGGCTGATGAACAGATAGGACAGGCCGTGCGCCTTTTGCAGGTCGCGAAGCAGGTCGACGATCTGCTTTTGCACCGAGCGGTCGAGCGCCGATGTCGGCTCGTCCAGCACCACGACCTTGGGCTTCAGCACCATGGCGCGGGCAATGGCGATGCGCTGGCGCTGGCCGCCGGAAAACTCATGCGGGTAGCGATTGCGCATGGCGGGGTCGAGCCCGACTTCCTCCAGCACCTCGACAGCCCGCCGGTCGCGCTCGCGGGCGGGCAATTGCGGTTCGTGGACTTTCAGGCCTTCGGTGACGATCTGGCCGATGGTCATGCGCGGCGACAGCGAGCCGAACGGGTCCTGGAACACCAGCTGCAATTCCTTGCGCAGCGGCCGCATCGCCTTCTTGTCTGCGGCGCTGACGTCGTTGCCCTCGAAGAGAACGGTGCCCTGCGACGGCAGCAGCCTGAGCAGCGCACGACCGAGCGTCGATTTTCCCGATCCCGATTCACCGACGATCCCGATCGTCTGTCCCTGGTGAAGCTGGATCGAGATGCCGTCGACGGCGCGAATGTCGCCGCCGGCAGGTGAGAACCAGCCACCGCCGCCGCTGAACACCACCTCCACGTCACGTCCTTCGAGCAGGATCGGCGCACTGTCGGCCACCGGTGCCTTGCGCCCCGTCGGTTCGGCCGCCAGCAGCATCTGCGTATACGGATGGCGGGGATTGGCAAACAGCGCGGCGGTCTCGTTCTGCTCGACCACATCGCCGGCGCGCATCACATAGACGCGGTCAGCGAAGCGCTTCACGATGCCGAGGTCGTGGGTGATGAACACGATCGCCATGCCGAGCTTTTTCTGCAGCTCGGCAAGCAGCGCCAGAATCTGTGCCTGGATGGTGACATCGAGCGCCGTTGTCGGCTCATCGGCGATCAGCACGTCGGGATCGTTGGCGAGCGCCATGGCGATCATCACGCGCTGGCGCTGGCCGCCTGACAATTCGTGCGGATAGGCATCGATGCGCCGCGCCGGATCGGGAATGCCGACCAGTTCCAGCAGTTCGATGACGCGGCTGCGCGCAGCTTTGGCGGAAAGCCCGCCATGATAGATCAGCGGTTCGGCTATCTGCTTGCCGACGCGGTAGAGCGGGTCGAGCGAGGTCATCGGCTCCTGGAAGATCATGGTGATCTTCTTGCCGCGGATCCGGTTCAGCTTGCGCTCCGACAGGCCGATCAGTTCCTGGCCACGATAGGTCGCGGAGCCGCGCGCGCTGCCATTGGCGGCCAGCAGTCCCATCATCGCCATGGTGGTCTGGCTCTTGCCGGAGCCCGATTCGCCAACGATAGCGACGGTTTCGCCGGGATTGACGTCGAGGTCGATGCCTTTGACGGCGTGGATGATGCCGTCATTGGTCTCGAACTCGACATGCAGGCCGCGAACCCGGAGAATTGCGTCGTCGTGCATGTCAGCGATCCCTCGGGTCGAGCGCATCGCGCAGGCCATCGCCGAGGAAATTCAGCGCAAACAGGATCGCCGTCAGGGTCACCGCCGGATAGAGCAGCAGCCAGGCCGCGCCGCGCATGTTCGACGCGCCTTCGGCGATCAGCAGGCCTAGGCTGGTCAGCGGTTCCTGCACGCCAAGGCCAAGGAACGACAGCAGGCTTTCCAGCAGAATCGCCTTTGGCACCAGCAGCGTGACGAACACCACCACCGGGCCGATCGCATTGGGGATGATGTGGCGGCGGACGATGCCGGCATCCGACACGCCCAGTGCCTCGGCGGCCTGCACATATTCCTGCCGTTTGATCGTCAGTGTCTGGCCGCGCACGATACGGGCCATGTCGAGCCACTCCGTGCAGCCGATGGCGATGAAGATGAGCACGAAACTTCGCCCGAAGAACACGACCAGCAGGATGACGAAGAAGACGAAGGGCAGGGAATAGAGGATATCCACCACCCGCATCATCACATTGTCGACGCGCCCGCCGAGATAGCCTGCCACCGCGCCATAGGTGACGCCGAGCAGCAGCGCCATGACGGAGGCGAGTACGCCGATGGCGAGCGAAATGCGGATGCCGATCAGGATGCGCGCCAGCAGGTCGCGCCCATTCGCGTCGGTGCCGAACAGGAACAGCAGCCGCTGCACATCGGCTTCCATGAAGCCGCTTGTGGCGCCCTCGGGCAGGATATTGCCGCCATCATCGACCAGCCGCGCATTCGAGAACAGGTCGGAGCGGTCGACATAGCGCACGATGCGCGGGTCGAGCGGCTGCGTGCTCGACACCGGCGCGCGCACCGTCGAGCCGGACACGTCGATCTCTCCGATCTCAACCCGTGCTCTTGCCAGCACATTTTCGAACGCCGGCACAATGGCGTCCTCTGTCGGGTAGGCTTCGAGGCTGGCCGGGGTGCGGACATATTGCGGGTAGATGCGGTCGTACGGGTGGGCGTGGAGCCACGGCCCGACAATGGCCGCCAGCGCCAGCACCACCAGCACGACGGCGCTGGCGACGGCGGCGCGGTTGCGCTTGAGGCGAATCCACGCGTCCTGGCCGAGCGAACGGCCAGCGGCGGGTGCCTCGGAGAGAACGGGATCGCGCAGCGTCGTCTCCTCAGTCATAGCGCACGCGCGGATCAAGCCATGCATAAAGAATGTCGACGATCAGATTGAAAAGAATCACGAAGCACGCGATCACCACGACGGTGCCCATCACCAGCGTGTAGTCGCGGCCCAGCGCGCCCTGGACGAAATAACGGCCGATGCCGGGGATGCCGAAGATGGTTTCGACCACAACCGACCCAGTCAGAAGGGCTGCCGCGGTCGGCCCGAGATAGGACACCACCGGCAGGATTGCGGCGCGCAATGCGTGGACGCCGACCACCACCCGCGTCGGCAGGCCGTAGGCGCGCGCGGTGCGCACATGGTTGGAGCGCAGCGCCTCGATGGTCGCGCCGCGCGTCAGTCGCGCGATGATGGCTATCTGCGGCAAGGCCAGTGTCGCCACCGGCAGCACCATGTGTTGCCATGTGCCCCAGCCGCCCGCCGGCAGCCAGCCCATCATCACCCCGAACACCAGCGACAGCACCGGTGCGATGACGAAGGTGGGGATGGTGATGCCGAAGGTGGCAGTGCCGACCACCATGTAGTCGACCCACGTATTCTGCCGCAGGGCCGCCAACGCGCCCAGCAGCACGCCGATCACCAGCGCAATCGCCAGCGCCAGGCCACCGATCTGGATCGAAACCGGCAGGCCGGTGCGGAACAAATCGTTGACAGTGAAATCGCGGCGCGTGAACGACGGCCCGAGGTCGCCCTGTGCCAGATTTCCGAGATAGATCAGGAACTGCTGCCACAGCGGCTTGTCGAAATTATAGGCGCGTTCGAGGTTTTTCATGATGAGCGGATCGAGCGGACGCTCAAGGTCGAACGGCCCGCCGGGCGCCAGCCGGATCATGAAGAAAGCGATGGTGACGATGATGAAAAGCGTCGGGACCGCGCCGGCAAATCGCCTGAGCACATATACGAACATGACCTGCTCCGGTCGGCGGCCCATGCGCCGGTCAGCGCATGGGCGAGTTGCGGGGCGTTTACTGCTCGATCGACATCCAGCGCGTGCCGTGGACGTTCATGACGTTGTCCTCCCAGCCCTTGAGACTGCTGGAGACCAGCGCCGCCGAGGAATAATAGAGGATCGGAATGATCGGCATCTCTTTCAACAGCAGCGCCTCCGCGTCCTTGAGGACTGCTGCGCGCTCCTTCAGGTCGATGGTCTGCGCCGCCTTCTGCATCAGCGCGTCGTAATCGGCATTGGCCCAGCGCGGATAGTTGAAGCCGAGATTCTGGCTTTCGAACAGGAACAGGAAGTTCTGCGGATCGGAATAGTCGCCGATCCAGCCCGCGCGGGTGATGTCGAAGTCGCCATCCTGCTTCATGTAATCGAAGTAGCCGGTGCCTTCCATTTCGACGATTGTCGAGCCGATGCCGACATTCTTCAGCATGTCGCCGATGGCGGTCATCGTGTTCTTGTTGTTTTCCGAGGTGTTGTAGCGCAGCTCGACACTGAGCGTGCCTTCCGCCACGCCGGCTTCGGCAAGCAGCGCCTTGGCGGCGTCTTCGCGGTCGAGAATGTCGTCGTTGGCGTAGGGCAGCACGGCGTTTTCACCGTAATTGCCGATGCCCGGGGGTACGAACGAGAATGCCGGCAGCATCGAGCCGCGCCAGATTTGGGTTGCCAGGAAGTCGCGGTCGATGGCCATGGAGATCGCTTGGCGCACCCGCGGGTCGGATAGCTTTTCCTTCTTCACCTTCACCGGCAGATAGTAGACGCCGAGATAGGGCACGACATGAACCTGATCGCCCAGGTTCTGTTTCATGTAGTCCATCTGCTGGTTGTCGAGGTCGGAGCAGGACAGCACTTCCTTGGCTTCGAAGCGGCGCAGGCAAGTGGCGCGATCCTCGAATGGAATGAAGTTGACGACGTCGATCTTCACATCGGCTGCACCATGGAAGTGCGGGTTCTTGCGCATGGTGATCTTGTCGTTGGGCGTGAAGCTCTCCAGCATGTAGGCGCCGTTGGTCACCATGTTGCCGGGGCGGGTGAACTGGTCGCCAAATTGCTCAACCGAGGCCTGATGCAGCGGGTGGCCGGTCTGGTGCGTCAGCAGTTCGAGGAAATAGGGCGTCGGCGCATTCAGCGTGATTTCGAGCGTATAGTCGTCGAGCGCCTTGGCGCCGAGCTCGGCGGCCTGCTTCTCACCCTTGTTGATCTGCTCGGCGTTGAGGATCGGATACAACATGTTGGCGTAAGGCGCGGCAGTCTCGGGATTCTGGATGCGCTGATAGGCGAAGACGAAGTCGCTGGCCTTGACCGGATCGCCATTCGACCATTTGGCGTCGTCGCGCAGCTTGAAGGTGTAGACGAGACCATCGCTGGAAATCTCCCAGCTTTTCGCGACGCCCGGAACCACTTCGGCCTTGTTGTTCTGCACCACGAGACCTTCGTACAGGTCGCGCATGAGATTGCCTTCGGCCACGGTCGAAGTCTTGTGATGGTCGAGCGTCGTCGGGTCGGTGTCGTTGCCGCGATTGTAGACGGCTTCGGCCTGCGCTGGCGCGATGGCTGCACCGCCCAGGGCACACAATGCGGTAGAGAGCAGGGCTGCTTTCAGAAAGTGATGCGTCATAGCTACTTGCCTCCTCAAGAACTGATCGTCTCACACCTGTTATCGATGCAGAATAGGTGCGAGCCGCGTGGAAGGGCAAGCCGCAATATGGAGGCGGTATCCGGCGCTTCCCGGCACCCTGCAAAGGCTGTTGCGCGCGGCGGCGACAATCGGAAATCGCGAGGTCAGGCACGTGTGCGCGCACACGTCGCAATAAAGCGTCGCCATAATTGAACAGTTCCGCCCGTTACACGGCGTCCCCGGCGTTGCCGCTCTGGCTGTGTTGATGTAGGGACCTTTCACCACTCCACGACGCGTTCCCAACGTCGTCTATCGCGAAAGCAGACCTCATGCAGCTTCCATTCATCGACCTCGCCGCGCAACAGGCCCGTATCCGATCCGCTCTGGATCGCTCTTTTGCAAAGGTTCTCGATGAAGGAAAATACATCGGCGGCCCGGAAGTTCTGGAGCTTGAAAAGCAGCTGGCCGAGTTCTGCGGCGTCAAACATTGCCTGTCCTGCGCCAACGGCACCGATGCGTTGCAGCTGGCGCTGATGGCGTTCGGCGTCAAGGCTGGCGACGCGGTGTTCGTGCCTGCGTTCACCTTTGCCGCGACCGCTGAGGTCGCTCCGCTGGTCGGCGCGACGCCGGTGTTTGTCGACGTACTGCCCGACACCTTCAACATGGACCCGGAAAGCCTGAAGCGCTCCATCGCGCATGCTCGCGAGCTCGGCCTCAACCCGGCCTGCGTCATTCCGGTCGATCTGTTCGGCCTGCCTGCCGACTATGACGCCTTGCTGGCGATCGCCAAGGAGAACGGCCTCAAGGTGATCGGCGACAGCGCGCAAGGCTGGGGCGGCGTCTACAAGGGCCGCGTCACCGGTTCGCTGTGCGACGTGTCGACCACTTCGTTCTTCCCGGCCAAGCCGCTGGGTTGCTATGGCGATGGCGGCGCGATCTTCACCGACGACGACGAACTGGCGCGCGTGATCGATTCGCTGCGCGTGCACGGGCAGGGGACGCACAAATACATCAATGAACGCATCGGCCTGAACAGCCGTCTGGATACGCTCCAGGCTGCCGTGCTGCTGCAGAAGATGACGATCTATGCCGACGAACTGGAAGAGCGCAACAAGATCGCCAGCCGCTACAATGACGGCCTGGCGGCGCATTTCACCGTTCCGCTGGTGCCGGAAGGCCTGACCAGCATCTGGGCGCAGTACACCATCACCACCAAGTCGAAGGCCGAGCGCGACGCGCTGCAGGCCCGCGCCAGCGAAGCGCAGATCCCGACGGCGATCTACTATCCGATCCCGCTGCATCAGCAGCTGGCCTACAAGGATTTCCCATCCGATCCGGCCGGCCTGCCGGTCAGCGAAGATCTGTCGGGACGCGTCATCAGCCTGCCGATGCACCCCTATCTGTCGGCGCAGGTGCAGGACCGCATCATCGAGGCCGTCATCGGCTGACCGACGTCGCAGGAACTACAATCAAGCCGGGCCATCGCGCCCGGCTTTTCTTTGCGATTTTATCTAAAATGAAACCGTTTCAACAATCACTCGACAGGCGCGCGGCAAACTCGCACTATTGCTCCTGATCATTGGAGAGGATGATCGGGAGGGGAAAAAACATGATCACTCAGGAGCGCGCAGCGTGAGCGCGTTGCGATTTGCGTTGGTCGGCGCCGGGCCGACGGGGCTGGCTGCCGCCAAGACACTCATCGAACAGGGGATCCCGTTTCAGGGGTTCGAACTGCACGACGATGTCGGCGGGCTGTGGGACATCGATGCGCCGCGCTCGACGATGTACGAATCGGCGCATCTCATCTCGTCAAAGACGATGACCGAGTTCACCGACTTTCCGATGGCGCAGGATGTCGCCGACTATCCGTCGCACACCGAGCTGAAGCGCTATTTTCGCGCCTTTGCCGACCGGTTCGACCTGCGGCGCCATTTTCATTTCAACGCGCAGGTGATCAGCGCCACGCCGCTGGGCCAGTCGGGCGACGGGTGGAAGCTGGTCTGGCGCGACAGACAGGGCGACAGCCACGAGGAAATCGTCGCCGGCCTGATCATCGCCAACGGCACGCTATCCGAGCCCAACATGCCGAGCTTCGAGGGCGAGTTTGCCGGTGAGCTGATCCATTCCAGCGCCTATCGTTCGGCCAGCCAGTTGCGCGACAAGCGGGTGCTGATCATCGGCGCAGGCAATTCCGGTTGCGACATCGCGGTCGACGCGGTGCATCACGGTAAAAGCTGCGATATCTCGGTGCGCCGCGGCTATCACTTCGTGCCGAAATACATTTTCGGCAAACCGGCCGACACGGTTGGCGGCGCGATCCGGCTGCCGATGTGGCTGAAGCGCCGGATCGACGGCACCATCCTGAAATGGTTCACCGGCGATCCCCAGCGCTACGGCTTTCCGGAGCCGGATCACGCGCTTTACGAATCGCACCCGATCGTCAACTCGCTGGTGCTGTTTCATGCCGGCCACGGCGACATCAGGGTGCGCGCCGACGTCGCGCGCTTCGACGGCAACACGGTGCATTTTCGCGACGGAACGTCGGACGACTACGATCTCGTGCTCGCCGCCACCGGCTACAAGGTGCACTACCCGTTCATCGACGATGAGCTCCTGAACTGGCGCGGCAGCGCGCCGCATCTGTTCCTCAACGCCATGCATCCGACCCGCGACGATGTGTTTGTGCTCGGCATGGTGGAGGCGTCGGGCCTTGGCTGGCAAGGCCGTCATGAACAGGCGGAACTGGTGGCACGTTACCTGCGCGGTCTGCGTGACCAGAGCCCGGCCGCTGCGAAGATTCGCGCCGAAAAGGCCGCCGGCTTCGACCGGTTGACGGGCTGCGTCGACTATCTCGACCTGCCGCGCATGGCCTACTACGTCGAAAAGCGAACCTTTCGAAATGCAGTCAACGACCGTATCAGCGCGCTGAAGGGAAGCGGCACATGACCGATCTCGACGATATCGTCCTGAATTTCAGCCCGGCGTCGATGACGCTGCTCAACGTCATCCTCTGCGTCGTGATGTTCTCCATCGCGCTCGATCTGAAAACCTCCGATTTCAAGGAGGTGACGCGCAACCCGAAGGCGTTTTTCGTCGGCGTGGTGTCGCAGTTCATCGCCTTGCCGGCGCTGACCTTCGTACTGGTGGTGCTGCTCGAGCCCCGTCCGAGCATCGCGCTGGGCCTGATTCTGGTCGCGGCGTGCCCCGGTGGAAACATTTCCAACTTCCTCACCCACCGCGCCAAGGGAAATCTGGCGCTGTCGGTATCGATGACGGCGTTTTCGACCGCGATCTGTCCGATCGCAACGCCGCTCAACATCGCCTTCTGGGGCAGCATGTATGCCCCGACGCGCGAAATCCTCCGCGCCACCGAGATTGACCCGGTGTCGGTGCTCTACACGGTGCTGCTGCTGCTGGTGCTGCCGATGATTCTGGGCATGCTGCTCAACGCCCGCAGGCCGGACATCGCGGCGCGATTGCGCAAGCCGCTGCAGATCGTGTCGATGGGCATCTTTATCGCCTTCATCGTCGCAGCACTTGCCGCCAACTGGAATTTCTTCCTTGGCTATGTCGGCCATGTGGCGGTGCTCGTGGTGCTGCACAACGGACTGGCGTTTTCGATCGGCTTCGTGCTGGCGACGCTGGCCGGCCTGCGCGAGGCCGATCGTCGCGCGATCACCATCGAAACCGGCATCCAGAATTCCGGCCTCGGCCTGATTCTCATCTTCGCCTTCTTCGGCGGGCTCGGCGGCATGACGGTTGCGGCAGCGTTCTGGGGCATCTGGCACGCGGTGTCCGGACTGACGCTGGCAAGCTTGTGGGCGCGCCGCAAAGTGGTGGCGCCGGCATGAGCCGCATCCTCATCACCGGTGCCGCTGGTCTTGTCGGGCAGGGCCTGCTGCACCTGTTGGGAGAGACGCAGCACGAGGTGATCGCCGGCGACATCCGCGAGCCGGCGTTCCTGCCCGCAAACGCCACCTATCGCATCCTCGACGTGCGCGGCGACGAGGTGACGCGCGCCATCGCCGAACTGCGGCCTGACGCGGTCGTCCATCTGGCGTCCATCGTCTCGCCACCCAGAGGCTCGACGCGGGAGTTCGAATATCAGGTCGATGTGGTCGGCACCCAAAATGTGCTCGATGCCTGCATTGCTGAGGGCGTACGCCGGCTCGTCGTCACCAGCAGCGGGGCGGCCTATGGCTACCACGCC
>JBEBXE010000099.1:0-10052 GCA_040391705.1 Aerobium aerolatum | reverse complement strand
TCGCTGGCGAGGGCAGCGTCCAGCCACGGTTGAAACGCCTCGCGGGTGGTCGGAACCGGATCGTAGAGCCAGCGGAACCGGTCGTCGCGATCCTCGGTGCGCGACGCCTCATAAAGCGCATCGCCATGGCGTGCGGCATCCAGCGGCTCCAGCCGGACATAGCGACCCTCAAGGGCGATCCGCGCCGGGCGTGCGCGCGGCGTCCAGGTCTCAAGATTTTCCATCCGCGCTTCCTCCGATTGCCGTACCGTCGGTGAAACTTGCAGGATCAAGCCGCGCGCGACAGAACCAGCCGGCAGACGCCGGATGCGCCAAACGACGCTAGCCGCGCCCGACGAACGGCATCTTCGTCGCCATCACCGTCATGAACAGGACGTTGGTATCGAGCGGCAAATTGGCCATGTGCAGGACGGCGTCGGCGACGCGCTCGACATCCATCACCGCCTCGGCGCGCACCGAGCCGTCGGGTTGCGGCACGCCCTGCGTCATCGGCACCGCCATCTCCGTCATTGCGTTGCCGATGTCGATCTGGCCGCAGGCGATATTGAAGGGCCTGCCGTCGAGCGCCAGCGTCTTGGTCAGACCGGTGATCGCATGCTTGGTCGCGGTATAAGGCACCGAGCCAGGCCGCGGCGCATGGGCCGAGATCGAACCGTTGTTGATGATCCGCCCGCCGATCGGGCTCTGCCGCCGCATCATGCCGAAGGCGGCGCGTGCGCACAGGAACGAGCCGGTCAGATTGACGCCGACGACGTCGTGCCAGACCTCGACTGGAATTTCGTCGATCAGCGCCGATTTGGCGCCCATGCCGGCATTGTTGAACAGCAAATCGAGGCGGCCGAATTCCGTCCGGATCTGCTCGAACAGGTGTTCCACCTGTTCGGCGCGCGACACGTCGCAGGCAATCGGCACCGCCCGCGCACTGCCGTGGGCTTGCGCCTCCGCCGCAGCAGCGGTCAGCGTGGCCTGGGTGCGGCCGGTGAAAATGGTGTGCCAGCCGTTGCGCACCAGCGCCGTGGCGACGCTTTTGCCGATGCCGCTTCCTGCACCGGTCACGAGAGCGATTTTTCCATCAGCCATGCCAGCCTCCTTCTGTCAGAAAGCTTGCTTTGCAAATGATGGGCGCGATGGCAAGGCGAGGCTGAAACAGCGTCGAAAGAAAGGGCGGTCACGACGACCGCCCTTAATCTGAATCGCGCTTGGGAGGAGGAAAGCCGATCCGACTTCGTTCAGATTGGACCTGATTCGTTAACGAGCGGTTAACGATATCTGGTCAGAAAACCGACGCTTCCTGTGTCTTCGCCTGCGATACGGTCGCTTCGATATGGTCGATCAGCGCGTCAGGCAGCATCAGGCGGCCGGCGAGCATGTCGAGATAGCCGCGCTCGGCCCGGGTGCGTGGCTCGATAGCGATACGCGACGCGGTGTAGAGCTCGGCCTTCTGGGCGTCGGTGTGCGCGGCTGAGACCAACCCGTCGAGATCGACCGGCTTGTCGAGCTCGGCGTTCAAAAACGCCTCGGCGTCAGCTCCGATGCCGGACAGCTTCAGCTTGTCGGCGATGCGCGCGCGTTCGGCGTCGTCGATATGGCCGTCGGCGCGGGCCGCCGCGATCATCGCGCGGGCAATCACCAGCGCGAATTCAGCTTCGCCCTGCGGCGCTTGCGCCGGATGGAAGGGCGTGTCGGCTGGCGGCGGCAGAAGCACCGTCTCGCCGGTCGGCGACCCCTCTCCCGGCTGGTTGCCGGCCGTATAATTCTGATACGCCTTATAGGCGAGGCCAGCGACAGCGGCGAGACCGCCAAGCTTCACGGCCGAGCCGGTAATTCTGCGGCCCTGTCCGGTTCCGAGCAAAACGGCGGCCAATGCACCGGCAGCCAGCGGGTTGTCGCGCGCCATCTGCGCCGCCTGACCGGCCTTGTCGCGAACGGTGGACTCCGTTCCAGGCACTTTTGAACCAAGCAGATCGTCAAGCAGCTTCTTGGGGTCGAACATGCGCGCACTCTCCTCGCGTTGATGTTGCCAAGAAGTAGGCAGGCAATCATGGCATTACAATAACGCCACTCAACTCTCGTCGTGGTTGCTTCCGATATGCGGGGAACGGCCGCGCTCTTTCGCCAGTGTCACCTGACGGTGGCGCTCCAGATAGCGGGCGCGATCTTCCTCGGTGCGGCTGCCATGACAATAATGGCACGACACGCCTTCGACATAGAGGTCTGAACGACGGTCTTCGGCGGACAGAGGGTAGCGGCAGGCGCGGCAAAACTTCGCCTCGCCTTCCTTCAGCCCATGCACCACCGACACCCGCTCGTCGAAGACGAAGCATTCGCCTTCCCACAGGCTTTCCTCCTGCGGCACATCCTCCAGATATTTCAGGATGCCGCCCTTGAGGTGATAGACCTCGTCGATGCCCAGCGAGCGCACATAGGCCGTCGCCTTCTCGCAACGGATTCCGCCGGTGCAGAACATCGCGACCTTGCGGCCGGCCAGTTCGTTGTGGCGGGCCTTCACCCAGTCGGGAAACTGGCGAAAGCTGTCGGTCTGCGGGTCGATGGCGCGCTGGAACGTGCCCAGCGCCACCTCGTAATCGTTGCGTGTGTCGATCACGATCGTGTCAGGATCGGCGATCAGCGCGTTCCACGCCCCGGCCTCGACATAGGTGCCGGCGTCGGCAACCGGGTCGAGATCCTCGACGCCCATGGTGACGATCTCGCGCTTCAACCGCACCTTCATGCGGTGGAACGGCATCCGCGCGGCAGAGCTGAACTTGACCTCGATACCCCTGAGCGGCTCGATCGCGTTGAGATGCGCCAGCAAGGCGTCGATAGCGTCCGGCGAACCGGCGACGGTGCCGTTGATGCCTTCGTGGGCCAGCAGCAGCGTGCCTTTAATGCCGTGTGAGGCGCAGAACGCGGCCAGCGGCTCCTGCAGCTCACGCCAGTTCGGCAACCCGGCGAAACGGTAGAGCGCGGCGACCTTGCAGGTGCCAGTATCGTTGTGTGTGTCCATTGCTGGCTCCCAGAGCATCCTGCAGCCAGAAGAGCACGTCTGGCGTCGCATCGCGATGCGGCCGAAACAAACAGATCGAGCAGAAAGCTTGCGTTCATCAGATTTGCCGTTGCTCTAACTCTGCTTCACGCCAGTTTCAAGGCGTCACTCGATCCACCTGCCGCCAGGGGTGCCCGACAATCGCGGTTTTCACCGGAGGGTCGAAACCGTGACCGACAGCACCGTGATGATTGAAATCGAGCGCGCCGCACAGCGGTTGCAGGTGGAGTCGGCGGCTTTGGCCGCGGTCGCCCAGATTGAAAGCGCGCTGCGCGCCGGCGTCATCGTCAATGGCAGGCGTGAACCGCTGATCCGTTTCGAGGGCCATTATTTCGACCGCCGCCTGAGCGACCCGGCACGCGCCGAGGCGCGCCGTCTCGGGCTGGCCTCGCCAACAGCAGGCGCGATCAAAAACCCGGCCTCGCAGGAAGCGCGCTGGCGACTGCTTGCCGCAGCAGTGCAACTGGACCGGCGTGCAGCCTACGAATCCACCTCCTGGGGCCTCGGCCAGGTGATGGGCGCGCACTGGGCGTGGCTGGGCTATCCCAACATCGACGCATTGGTGGCAGAGGCCCGCGATGGCGCTGCCGGCCAGTTGCGGCTGATGACGCGCTACATCGATAAAGCCGGGCTTACGGCCGCGCTGCAGACCCACGACTGGCCAGCATTCGCGCGCGGCTACAACGGCCCCGCCTATCGCCAGAACGGCTACGACAGCAGACTGGCCCGCGCCTATCTGCGCTTGCGAAAAACGGCGACGGGGTCGGGCGTTCTTAAACGCGGCGCGCGGGGTGCAGAAGTTGCGGCGTTGCAGGCAGCGCTTGCCGGACGCGGCTACACGCTTCGCGCCGATGGCATCTTCGGCCCCCAGACGGAAGCCGTCGTGCGACGGTTCCAGCAGGACGCGGGCCTGAGCGTCGACGGGATTGCCGGCCCCGCCACCCGCACCGCGCTCGCCACCACCGAAACGATCAGGGATTGGTCGCTGCTCGAGTGGCTGAAAAATGTGTTCGTCCGGGCGCTGCGGATATAGAACATGGACAGACCTTCTGGTCACCTGATAGAAGCGGGCAAAACTAAATCGATTGAAAGCGATCGCACACAGGAGTAACAGCATGGCAACCGCTGGTCAGAAAAGCAGTGAGCTTCTCAAAATCATGGAAGCGCAGCCGGTGATCCCGGTGCTGAAGATCGAACGCGCCGCCGACGCCATTCCGCTGGCGCGCGCGCTGGCACGCGGCGGCCTGCCCGCCATCGAGATCACCTTGCGCACGCCTGCCGCTCTGGAAGCGATCCGGCTGGCCGCAAGCGAGGTGCCGGAAGCCATCGTCGGCGCGGGCACGATCCTCAACCCGGCGCAATTCGACGCGGCGGCGAAAGCCGGCGCGCGCTTCATCGTCAGCCCCGGCTGCACCTCGAGCCTCATCGACGCGGCGGCCGACAGCGCGGTGCCGCTGCTGCCGGGCGCGATCACGCCCAGCGAAATCATGGCCGCGTTTGAGCGCGGTTATTCGGTGCTGAAATTCTTCCCGGCCGAGCAGGCTGGCGGAACCACCTTCCTCAAGGCGCTGGCCTCGCCGCTGGCCGAAATCCGCTTCTGCCCGACGGGCGGCATCGGCGCGGGCAATGCCAAAGACTATCTCAAGCTGCCCAACGTCATCTGCGTCGGCGGGTCGTGGGTCGCGCCGGATGATCTGGTGGCTGCAGGAAAATGGGACGAGATCGAAGCGCTGGCGCGCGCCGCCTCGACCCTGAAGGGCTGATATCAACAGCCGCAATCGCATTAAAAAAGCCGGGAAATTCCCGGCTTTTTTTGTGATTACTGGAAGCGTGCCACAGACATGAAGGTCACCGCCTTGCCGCTGAACCGATTGGCATCGGGGCGTGGCGCTGCCTGCTGGAAGCCGGCGGTATAGACGGTCTTCGGTGCCGACCAGACGATGTCGTGCGCCTTGTCCGGCGCCACGGTGCCGCCGGCCGACTTGACATCGACATCGCGAACGAAGGCCCAGCGCGTCAGGCCCTGCTGGACCGGGATCGCTACAGTGCGCGGCTCCGGCCGTGCCTGTTCGGCACGCGGCTTGGACGATTTGGCGGTGGTACGAACACCGGAATCAAGCGCTGCCGTCACATCTGCACCCGTAGCGCGCGCCATGACGGCGGTGCGTGGCGAGGCAGCGTGTGCCGCAACCCGGCCATGCTTAAGCGGGGCCGGGATTTCCGCCCGCAAGGCAGCCTTGAGTTCAGCCGACTCCGTCCGTGCTTCGGTCGAAGGCAGTGACGCGAGGACGAACATATCGCCGCCGCCCTGCGCATCGGACACCGAGGCGACCTGACGTTCGCCGGTGCTGTCGAGGCTCGGACGGAAGCTCGGCAACGGCGGATTGATGACCACGTCGGCACGCGCATCGGCGGCGGTCGCAGCCAGCATCTCGGTGATCGCAGTGCTGCCGGCACCGCGGCCACGCTCGGCGGCGATCGCCGAAATCGGCAGGTCCGCTTCCTGCGCCGCAACCGCGACAGGGGCAGCAGCAGCAACTTGAACCGGCGCAGCCACAGGCGCATAATTCGGACGCGGCGTCGGCAGCGGCACGTTGAACGCCAGCGCGGTTGCGGTGGCCGATACAGTTGCAGTTGCAGCGCCGTCGACGACAGGCACCACAGGCCGTTCCGGCAAGCCCGCGATCAACGGCGCGGCAGCGCGTGCGCCGACATCAATGATGGGGCGCGGTGCGGCTCCCGGCAGCGGAACGCTGCGTTCCGGCAGAGCGGCGATGATGGTTTCAGGCGCCGGAGCGATGGCAGCCGGCGGTTGCGGGACCTCGCGTTGCGGGGCTGGAGCTGGCGCAGGAGCCGGAGTTGCCGCCACACGGGGGGCCGCAGCCGGCGCTTCACGCGCTGGATTGGTGTTGCGGTTGTTGCCGCCACCGAAGAGCGCCGACAGCAGGCCGCCGCTTGGCGAACTGGATTCGCCGGAAGAAGCCGACGCGCTCGCAAGCTGGACAGGTGCGCCCGAGCGCTGCTTGTAGGCAGCCATTGCCTGCTTGTAGCCGGGAAGCGGCTTGCCGTCGGTCGGCACGTGAATGGTGCGGCCATCCGGGAACAGCGCGACAAGCTCGCTGCGGCTCATGCGCGGCCAGGCACGGACATTGCCGACGTCCAGATGCACGAACGGCGAGCCGGATTTGGGATAATAGCCGACGCCGCCGCCTTCGATCTTGAAGGCTGCTGCGCGCAGCTTTGCCAGCGGTACGCCGGGAATATAGAAATCCATCGCCTTGCCGCGCGTGTGCTGGCTGTTCTCGGCGACGCCGGAACTGCGGCTGCGCAGCATGTTGTTGGTCGCAGGCGACCGATAGGCAGAGACGACGTGGATATAATCCCTCGCGCCAACAGCCTGATAGACCTGCCAGACCACGTCGAGCAGCTTGGGGTCCATCTTGGCGGGTTCGTTGCGCCGCCAGTCACGCAGGAAGCGATTGATCTGTTCCAATCCGCGCTGGTCGTAGCGACCATTGCGCATATAGGTGATCTCGGCCCGTTCCTTCGTGTGAATGAAGTGGAGCTTCAGGCTACGGGTCTGCGCGCTGGCAGGTGCAGCGAGGCAGAACGATACAATCATAGCGGCAATGAGTCCGCCCAGCCACTTCAGCCGGACATTCCCCTCTAACCGCCACACCATGTCAGTTCGGTCTAGAATGCTCAAAACGCGTCGCCTTATCGGCTGTTGATTGGTCCCCGGATCAGGAATCCTTGGGCGCTAACTACGCCCAAATATGAGTCCTAATGGTTAATCACCGCTTATTGAAGCATGAATGCGCCGACAGCGTGGCGAGTTCATTGCGCTTTTCCACAATGGTTTATAGGGTAAACCAACCGTTAAGGCGAGAGCCAAAAAGGCTCAGGACACCAGCCTTTCCGGCCTTTCTCCTTCGGGATCCAGCCCGAGTTCCTTCAGCTTGCGATAGAGTGTCGAACGCCCGATCCCGAGCCGGCGCGCGACCTCGCTCATCTGGCCGTTATAATATTCGATGGCAAAACGGATCATTTCGCTTTCCACCTCAGCCAGCGTACGGACATTGCCCTTGTCGTCGAGCGTCTGCAGGACGCCAGGCTGATCGACGGTGATTTGATCAGCCGGCAGCGGCGCAGTTTCCACCACGACGCGTTCGCGGGCGGGATCGGCAGCGCGTTTTGCAACCGTAACCACCGCAGGCAGTTCCGTCTCCTCGAGGCCCTCGACCTGCGCCTTGATTTGCGGAAACTCGTCGCTGGTCAGCACCGGCCCGTCGGCCAGCACGATCGCGCGGAAGATCGCATTCTCGAGCTGGCGGATATTGCCGGGCCAGTCATAGGCTTTCAGCATCGCCAGCGCGCCGGAGGAAATCCCGGTGATCCGCGAGCGCGCCTCTGCCGGCCCGACCTGCGCAATGAAGTGCTGCACCAGCATCGGAATGTCTTCGCGTCGGTCCCGCAACGGCGGCACGTGAATCGGAAACACGTTCAGCCGGTAGAACAGATCCTCACGAAAGCGGTTGTCCTTGACGTGTTGCATCAGGTCACGATGCGTCGCCGAGATCAGCCGGATATCGACCTTGACCGTGGCGCGCGAGCCAACGGGATCGACCTCGCCCTGCTGCACCGCGCGCAGCAGTTTCACCTGCGCTTCCGGCGGCAGATCGCCGATTTCATCGAGGAACAGCGTTCCGCCATTGGCTTCGACGAACTTGCCGAGATGCTTCTCGGTTGCACCGGTAAACGAGCCCTTTTCGTGCCCGAACAGGATGCTTTCGATCAGATTTTCCGGAATCGCGCCGCAATTGACAGTGACGAACGGTTTTCCGCGACGATCGCTTTCCGACTGGATCGCGCGGGCAACCAATTCCTTGCCGACGCCCGACTCGCCTTCGATCAGGATCGGGATGTTGGACACCGCCGCCTTGCGCGCCAGTTTGATCACCCGCTCCATCGCGGCACTGCCGGTGATGAGGTCGCGGAAGGTGATGGTGCCGGCTGCTCCCCGCTTTGCGCGCTTGGCCTCGCCTTCATAGGCTTCGACCTTCATGGCGTTGGCGACCGCGACTTCCAGTCGATCCGGCGACGCCGGCTTGACGACGAAGTCGAACGCGCCGGCCCGCATCGCCGACACGGCGGTGTCGATGCTGCCGCGCGCCGTCTGCACGATCACCGGAACATGGATCTCGCGTTCGCGCATGCGCTTGAGGACTTCGAGCCCATCGACGCCCGGCATCATCAGGTCGAGTAGCACCACGGAAATGCCGCCGGACCTTTCCAGCGCCTTGAGGGCCGGTTCTCCGCCGTCGACCGCAACGGTCTCGTAACCGAATTTCGAAATCGCCGCCTGCACCAGCCGGCGCTGGACGGGATCATCATCGACAATGAGTACAGAACGGGCCATGGAACTTTCTTGGAATAACGTTAGGCTATCTGAAAAAGGGTTGGCTCAACATGGCACACCCGACTAAACATGGGCTCAAGAAAGCCGGTAAACCATTGGTTTCGGGCCTCCTTAAAACTTGAACGATTGAGATGGGCTTTAGCGCATGACGTCCCTTGAACCTCGTACATCCTTCACCCAGCCCCTGCGGGGCGTGAGCGAGGGTGCGGCCACGCTCGACGGACTGCCGGAATGGGACCTGTCCGATCTCTACACCGGCATGGACGCTCCGGAACTGGCCCGCGACCTGACAAGGGCTGCCGACGATTCCGCCACGTTCGAGGCGCGCTGGAAGGGCAAGCTGGCCCATGCCGCGGAAAAGACCGGTCATGACGGCCTTGGCGCCGCCCTGCGCGACTATGAAGCCCTCGACGAGTTGATGGGTCGGATCGGCTCCTATGCCGGGCTGCTCTACGCCGGCAACACCGCCGACCCCGCCCATGGCAAGTTTTATGGCGACATCCAGGAAAAGCTGACCGACGCCAGCGCCCATGTGCTGTTCTTCACGCTGGAGCTCAACCTCGTCGACGATGCCCTGCTGGAAAACGCGCTCGATAACGACCCGGCATTCGGCCATTACCGCCCGTGGGTCACCGATCTGCGCAAGGACCGGCCCTATCAGCTCGAAGATCGCGTCGAGCAGCTGTTCCACGAAAAGTCCGTCACCGGACGCGCCGCCTGGAACCGTCTGTTCGACGAAACCATGACCGCGCTGCGTTTCGAAGTCGGCGGCGAGACCCTCGTGCTCGAGGCGACGCTCAACAAGCTGCAGGACCGCGACGGCGCGGTGCGCGAGGAAGCTGCCGGCGCGCTGGCCAAGACGTTTGGCGAGAACCTGCGCACCTTCACGCTGATCACCAACACGCTGGCCAAGGACAAGGAAATCTCCGACCGCTGGCGCGGCTTCCATGACATCGCCGACTCGCGCCATCTGGCCAACCGGGTTGAGCGCGAAGTCGTCGACGCGCTGGCTGCGGCGGTACGCAACGCCTATCCGCGGCTGTCGCATCGCTACTACGCGATGAAGGCGAAGTGGCTCGGCATGGAGCAGATGAACCATTGGGACCGCAACGCCCCGCTGCCCGAAACGCCGCAGGCGGTGATCGGCTGGGACGAAGCGCGCGACACCGTGCTGTCGGCCTATGGCGCATTCGACCCGCAGATGGCCGATATCGCCAAAAAGTTCTTCGACAAGAACTGGATCGATGCGCCAGTGCGGCCGGGCAAGGCGCCCGGCGCGTTCGCGCATCCGACGATTCCGTCCGCGCACCCCTATGTGCTCCTCAACTACATGGGCAAGCCGCGCGACGTGATGACGCTGGCGCATGAACTCGGCCATGGCGTGCATCAGGTGCTGGCCGGCGGCCAGGGACCGTTGATGTCATCGACACCGCTGACGCTGGCCGAAACCGCATCGGTGTTCGGCGAGATGCTGACCTTCCGTTCGCTGCTGGAGCGCACCCGCGACAAGCGCGAGCGCAAGGCGATGCTGGCGCAGAAGGTGGAGGACATGATCAACACCGTCGTGCGCCAGATCGCCTTCTACGA
>JBEBXE010000098.1:0-10061 GCA_040391705.1 Aerobium aerolatum | reverse complement strand
AATCGATCGACAACGGCAAGCCGATCCGCGAAAGCCGCGACATCGATGTGCCGCTGGCGGTGCGCCATTTCATCCACCACGCCGGCTGGGCGCAGGCGCTCGACACCGAGTTTCCCGGTGCTCAGGCGGCAGGCGTCGCCGGCCAGATCATTCCGTGGAATTTTCCGCTGCTGATGCTGGCGTGGAAAATCGCCCCGGCGCTGGCCGCCGGCTGCACAGTGGTGCTGAAACCGGCTGAATTCACCCCGCTGACCGCGATCCTGTTTGCCGAAATCTGCGAAAAGGTCGGCGTGCCGAAAGGCGTCGTCAACATCGTCCAGGGCGGCCCGGAAGCCGGTGCAGCCATCGTCAACCATCCCGGTATCGACAAGATCGCCTTCACCGGCTCGTCGGAAGTCGGCAAGATCATCCGCACCGCCACCGCCGGAACCGGCAAGAAACTGTCGCTGGAGCTGGGCGGCAAGTCCGCCTTCATCGTCTTCGAGGATGCCGATCTCGACTCCGCTGTGGAAGGACTTGTCGACGGCATCTGGTTCAACCAGGGCCAGGTCTGCTGCGCCGGGTCGCGCCTGCTGGTGCAGGAAGGCATCGCCGACGCCTTCCTCGCCAAGGTCAGGTCGCGGATGGAAAAACTGCGCGTCGGCGATCCGCTCGACAAGAACACCGACATCGGCCCGCTGATCGACCGCACCCAGCTGGACCGCGTCACCGGGCTGCTGACTGAGGGCACGGCGCAAGGCGCGCAATGCTGGATGCCTGCAAACGACGTTCCTGCCACCGGCTGGTATCATCTGCCGGTGCTGGCCACCAACGTCGCGCCGTCCAACATTCTGGCGCAGGAAGAAGTGTTCGGGCCGGTTCTGGCCGCCATGACCTTCCGCAACACCGAAGAAGCCATCGAACTCGCCAACAACTCGCGCTACGGGCTTGCCGCCTCGGTGTGGAGCGAGAACGTCAATCTGGCGCTGCACGCCGCACCGCAGCTCAAGGCCGGCGTCGTCTGGATCAACGGCACCAACATGTTCGACGCCGCCTGCGGCTTCGGCGGCTATCGCGAAAGCGGCTTCGGCCGTGAAGGCGGCCGCGAAGGCATGGCCGAATATCTGGCGTGGCCCAAGGCCAAGGCCGTGCCGATCAAGCCCTACGATCATCCGGGCGGAGTGCTGGAGCGCGGCCAAGCCGACGACACTTTCATCGACCGCACGCCAAAACTGTTCATCGGCGGCAAGCAGGTCCGTCCCGACGGCAATTATTCGATGGCCGTGCTCGACCGCAAGGGCAAGCAGGCCGGCGACGCGGGCCTCGGCAACCGCAAGGACATTCGCGACGCCGTCAGCGCTGCCCGCGCCGCCAAGGGCTGGGCGGCGGCCACCGCCTACAACCGCGCGCAGGTGCTGTATTTCTTCGCCGAAAACCTCGCTATGCGCGCCAACGAGTTCGCCGCGCGCCTCGTCCAGTTGACCGGCGTGTCCGGCAAACAGGCCAAGGCCGAGGTCGATGCCTCGATCGAGCGGCTGTTTGCGGCCGCCGGCATGGCCGACAAGGTCGAGGGCACAGTGCATACGCCACCGGCACGCGCGGTGACGCTGGCGCTCAACGAACCGGTGGGCGTGCTCGGCATCGTCGCACCGGACGAGCAGCCGCTGCTGGGGCTGATCGCCATGCTCGCGCCCGCCCTTGCCATGGGCAATACCGTCGTTGCGGTGCCGTCGGCGCGCTGGCCGCTGATCGCCACCGATCTTTATCAGGTGATGGAGACGTCGGACATTCCGGCCGGCGCGGTCAACATTGTTACCGGCAAGACCGCAGAACTCGCCGCGGTTCTGGCCAAGCACGGCGACGTCGACGGCCTGTGGGTGGTGGCCGATGCGCAAACCTGCGCGGCAGCCGAGCGCGAGTCAGCCGACAATCTGAAGCGGGTCTGGACCTCGAACGGCCACGCCATCGACTGGACCGGACCAGAAGGCGCGCTCGACCGCTTCCTGCGCCGGGCGATCGAAATCAAGAACGTCTGGGTTCCGTACGGAGACTGACGGCGGATCTGTCGCATTTTGGAAGGAAACGCCGTGAACGACGTGGTGCTGCACAATTATTTCCGCTCGTCCACGTCCTACCGCGTGCGCATCGCGCTGGCGCTCAAGCAGGTGGACTACACCTATGTCGCGCAGCATCTGCGCCATGGCGAGCACCGCTCGGCCGCCTATCTGGCGGTGAACCCGCAAGGGCTGGTTCCGACCTTGATCTGGAAAGACGGCACCACCGTCGCCCAGTCGCTGGCGATCATCGAGTTTTTGGACGAAGTCGTGCCGCAGCCGGCGCTTTTGCCCGCCGACCCGGCCGGGCGCGCACGGGTGCGGATGCTGGCGCAGATGATTGCCTGCGACATTCATCCGCTCAACAATCTGCGGGTGCTCGACCGGCTGCGCAGCCGCTACAGTGCCGATGACGCGGAGATCGGCAACTGGTTTCGCCACTGGGTCGACGAGACGTTCCGGCCGCTGGAACAAATGCTGGCCACCAGCTCGCAGACCGGCGCGTTCTGCCATGGCGATCAGCCCGGCATGGCCGACATCTGCCTCGTCGCGCAAGTCGCCAACAATGCTCGATTCAACGTCGACATGCGGCCCTACCCGACGATCTGCCGGATACGGGATGCCTGCATGGAGCTGGACGCGTTCGTCACCACGGCGCCGGCCCGACAGCCCGACGCCGAGTAACTTCGTCTAAGCCGCGTCGACGTGCAGCATCAGGGTTTCGGCGACGAAAGCCGGCTTGGCCTCGCCGTCGATTTCCATCGTGCTCAGCGTCTTCATCAGATGTTGGCCCGGCGCTTTGTCTTCCAGCGAAATCAGCTTCGAGCGCAGCCGCACCCGCGACCCGGCCTTGACCGGCGACAGGAAGCGCAGCTTGTCGAGACCGTAATTGATCGTCACGGCAACACCGGCCGGCTTGATCTGAAGTTCAGCCGCCAGCGCCGGTATCAGCGACAGCGTCAGATAGCCGTGCGCGATCGGCGCATGATAGGGGCTTTCACGTTGCGCCCGCTCGACATCGACGTGAATCCACTGCCGGTCCCGTGTGGTGGTGGCGAAGGTGTCGATCATCGACTGATCGATCTCGATCCAGTCAGAAACACCCAATTCCGCGCCGATCATCGTTTTGAGATCGGCGAAACTCACTTGCTTGCGTTCCAAGAAAAAGTCCTGAATTCAATTGCGTATTACACATCCCTCATCGAGATCGGCAGCACGCGTCAGCCCGCAGAGGGCCAAAGTGAGATCGAACTCGGCGATGATGTTGCGGATCACCTCGCATACACCGGCTTCGCCTGCAAGGGTCAGCCCGTAAACATAGGGCCGCCCGACCAGCACCGCGCGCGCCCCCAACGCCAGCGCCTTGGCGACGTCCGCGCCGGACCGTATCCCGGAGTCGAGCAGCACCGGCATTGCCCCTGCTGCGGTGACGATCGACGGCAGCATGGCGAGCGTTGCGGCCTCGCCATCGACCTGCCGTCCGCCGTGATTCGAGACGATGATGCCGTCGACGCCGTGCTGCGCGGCCAATGCTGCATCGTCGGGATGACGCAGGCCTTTCAGCACAATCGGCAGTTTCGTCATCGCCCGCAGCCGCGCGATATCGCTCCAGTTCAGGTCCGGGCGCGAATAGGTGGCTGTGAAATGCGCCACGGCGCAGCGCATCTGCTGCATCGACAGGCCGAACTGCTTGCCCTTGCGCCGCAGGCTGAGCGCGGTGTCGATGATCCCCAGCCCCTTCGGCTTCAACCCCGTCTCCGGCGGCGCGGCTGGAATTTTGGTGCGGAACACCGGATCGGTCAGATATTGCGCGATGCCCAGCCCGCGCAGGAACGGCAGATAGCCGAGATCAAGATCGCGCGGCCGCCAGCCGAGCAGCGTCGTGTCGAGCGTCACCACGATAGCTTCCGCGCCGGACTTTTCCGCCCGCGACACCAGCGAGCGCACCACCTCGTCGTCGCTGGACCAGTAGAGCTGGAACCAGCGCGGCCCCTCACCCATCGCCGCCGCGCAATCTTCCATGCTGACGGAAGCCTGATTGGAAAAGATGTAGGCGACGCCTTCGCGCGCGGCAGCACGGGCCACCGCCTTGTCGGCTTCCGGATGCACCATTTCCAGCACACCGATCGGCGCAAGCAGGATCGGCGCAGGGTGGCGGCGGCCGAACAGCTCGATCGACAGATCGCGGCTCGACACATCGCGCAGGACGCGCGGTGCAAGCTCAATGCTGTCGAAGGCAGCGCGGTTGGCGCGCATCGTCGCCTCGCTGCCGGCACCACCGATGATGTAGGCTGCGGCTTGCCGGCTCATCTTCGCTGCGGCCTTGTCTTCCAGCTGTTGCGGCGTCACCGGCACCAACGGTCGCGCGCCACCGGCTCCCGGCACATAGACTTCCATCTGCCGCACCCGCCCCGGCTGCGGCGCGGATGGCTGAGAACCCTGGCTCATCGATAGTCCTCCCCCTGTCTTTGAGCGTCAGACAGTAAGGCAGCCGCACCAGCGGTTCAATTGCCGAAGATCAGCCGGTCCGCCACGTGCAGCACCAGCCCTGCCAGCCCACCGATCAGCATGCCGTTGAAGCGGATATATTGCAGGTCGCGGCCGATATTGAGCTCGATCAGCCGCGTCAGCTGGACGATGTCCCAGCCGCGCACCTGTTCGGCGATGAAGGCGGAGACGCCGCTTTTCTGCGCCTCGACAAACGACGCCAGGGCGACGACGAACCCCTCGTTCATCTCAGCGCGGATGCGCGGCTCGGCTGCAAGCTGGCGGCCGATTTCGACGAACATCTCGGCCAGATGCCGCCGCACCACCGAATCGTCGGCGTCGACATCCTGCTCGACGAACAGACGCAGGCTTTGCCAGAAATTGGCCGCCAGCCCTTTCAGTTCGGGACGCGCCAGCAGGTCGCGTTTGAGTTTTTCGGCGCGTTCGGCGTAGGCGGGCGAGTTGCGCAACTCGTCGATGAAGTTATCCACGAAGCGGTCGAACTCGGCGCGCAACGGATGGTCGGGCGCGGCGTCGACCTCGGTAATCAGGGTGCTGGCCGAGCCGACGATCTTTTTCAGCAGATAGGCGTCGGCGCGGAAGAACCGCGCCAGGCTCGGCAGTTCGTCGCGGATCTTGTCACGCAACGCATCCAGCGCCGTCTCATCGCGCAGAAATCCGCCCAGAATGACAAGAATCTGGTCGAAAAGACGTTGATGCTGGCGATCTGCGGTGATGGCGCCGAGCATTTCGGCAGCCAGCGGCGCGATCTTGACCTTGTCGAGCTGGTCGACAAGCCGACGCGACACGAAATCGCCGATCCCAGAACTTTCGACGGCAGTCAGCGCCTGTGGCGCAAGGCGGCCGACAAAACGCGCCAGTTCCGCCGAGCGGGCGCGGTCGGTCAGCCAATCCGCCACCATCTGGGCGAAATCGACCTGTTGGAGTTTCGAGCGCACCGGCCCAGGGGCAAGGAAATTGACTTCGATGAAACGGCCAAGATTGCTGGCGATGCGGTCCTTGTTGGCCGGAATGATCGCGGTGTGCGGGATCGGCAGGCCCAGCGGCCGCCGGAACAGCGCGACGACGGCATACCAGTCCGCCAGCCCACCGATGGCGGCAGCCTCGGCAAAGGCAGCGACATAGGCGAGAAGCGGCCAGTTGTCCTGAAAAGCGCGCGCGGTCAGAAACACTGCCACGCACAGCACCAACGCGCCGGTGGCAACTGCCTTGGTCCGCCGCAACGCCGACAGCTTTACCTGCTCGTCCGGCTGCAATGCACGCATGTCAGCCAGAGTTCCGTCATCCGCCATATCGATTCGCCTCACGCCTTGGCCGCGTTGTTCACGCCAGCCAAGATGTGGGGGTTCAAGCCGGCCACGTCACGGTTTTTCTAAGAGATCGCCAGCTTTTGCTCAGAAAGCGCCGGCCTCAAGCGCCACGAACGCACCTGCGCCCGGTCGCGGCGGCAAGGGCGGCATCGGCGCAAGGCCGATCATGCCGACCGTCTCGCCATCCTCGAACCGCAGCGTCGCGTTGAACCGCATCGCCAGCCGCTTCATGGTGCCATTCTGCGGATGGGTGGTGACGCGCAGCCGCTCATAGCCGAACGCACGCGCGCTCTCGATCAGGCGCGAAAACAGCAAGCCACCGAGGCCGCGATGCTGCAGATGGCGCTCGACGCTGAAGGCGATCTCACCCGTCGGGCCGGCATCCGACGCCTGCTCGTGCAATTCCGCCGCGCCGAAAACCTGACCGTTCTCGACATAGCCGATCACGATGGTGCCGTTATGGAAGCAACGCTGGGCATAGTCCGATACAAACGAATCGTTGGCCGGGCCGTTGAAGCGGTCGCGGCGGCTTTCAGCATCCAGGCGCAGGAGATGCGCCTTGAACTGCGGCAATTCGGAGTGTCTCAGGAGCCTGATCGTTCCCTTCAGCGGGACGTCGGCTCGGATGGCGTTGTTCTGCATGGTCGCACTTTCTCGTGGGTTCCTCCCGAGTCATGGCAACTCAACCACGCCGAATATTGTGCACTGCAACATCGATTGCAAGAGGCGACTATGTCGCGCCATACGATAACTTGAACGTTTCACTCCAGATTAATTTGACTTCCTCTCTGGAATTGTTCTAACTTCTGGACCATATTCACCGTCACGAGTCTCTACCGAATTCGATTTTGGGAAGGTCCACCATGCGGCTCACACGCCAGACAAATTATGCGATCCGCATTCTGATGTATTGCGCTGCCAACGAAGGCCGGCTCAGCCGCATTGCCGATATCGCAGCCGCTTATTCGGTTTCCGAACTGTTCCTGTTCAAGATTCTCCAGCCGCTGGTCGAGCACAAGCTGGTGCAGACCGTTCGCGGCCGCAATGGCGGCGTGCGCATCGGACGTCCGCCAGCGGAGATCACGCTGTTCGACGTCGTGCGCGTGACGGAAGAGAATTTTGCGATGGCGGAATGCTTCGAGAACGACGCAACGGAATGCCCGCTGGTCGATTCCTGCGCCCTCAACGAAGCACTGCGCAAGGCGCTCGGCGCGTTCTTCGAGGTTCTGGAAAGCTACACGATCGAGGATCTGGCCAAAGCCCGTTTCTCGTTGCGCGATCGCCTCGGCATCAACGACCTGCCCCAGCTCGCAGCCCGCAACTGACGCCAGAACTGCGGTCGCTCAACGCTTCGTGCGCTTCGCTTCGTCGATCAGCATATTGGCAATCTGCATCCGCAGCGCGGCGCGTGCGCGAAATTCTTCCGGCACCCGGTCCGGATGATAGCGCATCGCAAAGGCGCGGCGCGCCTTGTCGAGCTCATCCGGCTTGCTCTTGGGCTTGATGCCAAGCTCACGCGAAATTGACTCAGGGTCGAGGAAGAACAAATCCTCCAGCGCGGGCTGAAGATGGGTCGGCGTCTCGATTGATTTCTTCACCGTCGGTTCGGCACCGGTCTCGCCATAGGCGTGCAGGGCGCGATCGCGGAACAGCGAGATGTTTTCGGCCTGCAGACGCTCGATCTGCGCCAGCATGTCCACCTGCAGCGACGGCGCGGGGCCATCATTGCGCTCGCGCACTTCCGCCTCATGCGTTGCGGCCAGCAACTCATCCAGCAAAGACGTAAAGTCGAGATCCGCTTGTCCGCCCACCGAGGCCTCCTGACACAGGCGTTTGCGATGTCAGGAACTTAGGGTCGATCTGGTTAAAAATATTCCTCTCAAATCCGCAGTTGTTTCCGCGATGTCGCATTCTCGGTAAATCGATCGTTAACGCGCGTGATCAGCGCGCCTGCTCCATCCAGTTCAGGGTTGCGCGCCAATCCACCATGCGGATCGGCGTGCCGTGGCTGCCGGTCTCGAACCGGACGAAGCGTGCCGGATAGTCGGGAGCGCGCCGCAGGATCGAACGGAAAAAGCGCTCCTGGGTTTCAGCCGGGAAAACGCGGTCATTGCCGCCATGGCCGAAGAACACCGGCACACGGCGTTGAAATGCACGGCTTGCAAGAAAGCTGTCGTCCCAGTGCGACCCGAGCAGCAACAATCCACCCAGCTGCGGCGCGAGATCGGCATCGTCGGCAAGCTTCCAGCACAGACCGCCGCCCATCGAGCCGCAGGCAAGGTAAATGCGCGCGCCCGGCGACGACGTTGCGTAGTAGGATAGCAGGCTTGCCACCTGCCTTGCCCCGGTCGCGCCAAAATCCGAAAAGTCCGGCGTGATGTAGAGACCGCCATTGCGGTGCGCGAGGTTCTTGATCCGGTTGAAATTGCCGCCGAACGTATGGTCGCTCATGCCCTGCTTGCGGCTGCCGCCCTGCCCGTAGAGATAGACGACAATGAACCGCGCATTCTGTGGTTTGCCGACGAGCAGATGCGGCACGCGCGCCACCTCGGTGGCCACCACCAGTTCGCGCTGCCCTTGCAGCGGCGCAAGATCGACGTAGCTGGCCTTGACGCGGCGCTCCGGAATTTCGTCGCGCCCGCGCAGGTCGCGTTCGATCTGGTAGTCGACCGTGACATGACGGCCGCCATCCTTGGTGCCCAGCACCGCCGGATAGGCAAACAGCTCGTCCTTGTAGGGCCGCAGCAGGTCGGCCGACGCCGCACCGCCCAGCAGCAGCAACGCCAGGAGGCTGAAAACACCGAGGGTCAGGCGATTCGCTGCGACAATCATGACGCAGAGTAAACCGCACCGCTCACGCGGCGCCAGCCTTCCAATCAATCGACGCGCGGTCGCTTATCCGGCTGCCGTTGGGTCAGCCAGCGGCGTCGTCCGCGAGATTGCGGTAGGCGCGGTGGAAGTAGATCAGCGGCTCGACGCTGTCGCCAATGCGAATGCCGGTCACCTGCCCGAACAGAATGCGGTGGGTGGCGAAATCCTTGGCCTCGACAATGTGGCAATCGAATGTGGCCAGCGCGCCAGTCAGCACCGGCGCACCCGACGACACCGTTTCCCAATTGCCGAGCGCAAAGCGCTGGTCCTGCGTCAGGCCGGTGAGACCGGAAAACGCATCAGCAATCGCATGCTGGTCCGCTGCCAGCGTGTTCAGCGCGAAAACGCCGTTTTCGGCAAAGCAGTCGTTATCCCGCTTGACGCGGTTCAGGCACACCAGCACCGTTGGCGGATCGTCGGAGACGGAACAGGCGGCAATGGCAGTGACCCCGCGCCGGCCAGACGGCCCATCGGTCGTCACAACTTGCACGGCGCCCGCATAGCGGCTCATTGCCTCACGATAGAGGCGCGGTTCCACAGCATTCTTTTTCAGCACGACATTACCCGTATTCATGGACACGCCATTATATGGGATCGGCTCAGGGCGCGACCAAGCTGCACCGATCCCCCGCCGTCTAGCCTGTTGCGTGCGTGGCCGCCAGCCTTTACCAGTTGACGCACCTTTCACCCCCAGCCGCAAAGGCCTGTCGATGCGTTTCGTGCCTTCCCTTCTGTGTTTTGCAATGGCGTTGGGTCTGGCAACCCAGACCCATGCCGCAGACGCACGCATGGGATTGGCCGCGCCGCTGGAGGGCCCGAATGCGTTGCTGGGCCAACAGATGGTCGACGGCGCGCGCACAGCTGCGGCGGCCACAAATGTCGAGCTTTTTGTCGTCGACGATCAGTGCACGGCGGAAAGCGGCGAGAAGGCTGCGCAGGCGCTGATCGCGGCCGGGGTCAGCATGGCTGTCGGCTTCCTCTGCACCGAGTCGCTGGAGGCAGCCCTTCCCGCTTTGACCAGGGAGAACATCCCGGTCATCACCTCCGGGGTGCGCAGCAACGGTGTCACCGACCGCCACCAGCGCACCGGCTGGCTGGTCTGGCGCGTCGCGCCGCGCGCGGATGCCGAACTCGCCGCCGTTGCCGATATTCTGGTGCCGCGCTGGCGCAAGTTTCTGTTCGCCATCGTCGATGACGGCACGATCCACGGCCGAGAACTGGCCGAATCGGTACGTCTCGGCGCGGAACTTGCCGGCCTCAAGCCGGTGCTGGTCGACACGTTCCGCCCGCAGTCCGAAAACCAGGTCGGCCTTGTCGGGCGTCTGCGCCGCGCTGGCGC
>JBEBXE010000097.1:0-10099 GCA_040391705.1 Aerobium aerolatum | reverse complement strand
GTGGCGTTTTGCGACCGCCATTCGCGACAATTATGCGCTGCACCTCAAGGAGCAGCTGCGCGACATCGACCTGCTGATCATCGACGACATGCAGTTCCTGCAGGGTAAGTCGATCCAGCACGAGTTCTGCCATCTCATCAACATGCTGCTCGACAGCGCCAAGCAGGTTGTCGTCGCAGCCGATCGTCCTCCGGCAGAGCTGGAATCGCTTGAGCCACGCGTACGCTCACGCCTCAATGGCGGCGTCGCGCTGGAGATGGCGCTGCCAGACTACGAGATGCGCATGTCGATCCTGCAGCAGCGCTACGCTGCGGCGCGGATCGAGATGCCGGCTCTGGAAATCCCGGACGAGATCCTCTCGCACGTCGCCCAGACCGTCACCGGCAGCGGCCGCGAGCTGGAAGGCGCGTTCAACCAGATCCTGTTCCGCCAGTCCTTCGAACCGGCAATGTCGATCGACTGGGTGAAGGAGGTTCTCGGCAACGTCTACAGCGCCGGCGAGCCCAAGCGCGTGCGTATCGAAGACATCCAGCGCATCGTGGCGCGGCACTACAACGTGTCGAAGATCGAGCTGTTGTCGAACCGCCGTACCCGCACCATCGTCAAGCCACGGCAGATCGCGATGTATCTGGCCAAGGTGATGACGCCACGCTCGCTGCCGGAGATCGGTCGGCGGTTTGGCGGCCGCGATCACACCACCGTTCTGCATGCGGTGCGCAAGATCGAGGGGCTTTCGGGCGCCGACAACACGATGGCGCAGGAACTGGAACTGCTCAAGCGCCTGATCGCCGAACAGGCCTGAGCCGCCGTCCGGCTGGTTTTCCCCAAAAAACTGGTGCGCGTTGCCTTCGACGGCGGCGCGCACTTGCGTTCCGGCTCATTTCCCGTCAGGGTCTATGTCCATTCCCGTATCGGTGTTTTACCTGTTCTTAGGTGACCGCACCCGACACGAATTCTGACCTTAGCTTGCCTGCGAGATCCTTGCGTATCATGCGTGTAACCCTCGAACGCTCCAATCTCCTCAAATCTCTGAACCACGTTCACCGTGTCGTCGAACGTCGCAACACGATTCCGATTCTGTCGAACGTGCTGCTCTCGGCGTCCGGTGCCAGCCTTGAACTCAAGGCGACCGACCTCGACCTCGAGGTGACGGAGGCCACCGCCGCGACAGTCGACCAGGCTGGCGCGACCACGGTTCCCGCCCACCTGCTGTATGACATCGTCCGCAAGCTGCCCGACGGCGCGGAAGTCATGCTCAAGGTCGACGAGAGCGGCAATTCGATGTCGGTGGTTTCGGGACGCTCCGCGTTCCGGCTGCAGTGCCTGCCGCAGGCCGACTTCCCCGAATTGTCGGCCGGATCGTTCAGCCATACCTTCCGTCTGGACTCGGAGGCGCTCAAGGGCCTGATCGAGAAGACCCAGTTTGCGATCTCGACCGAAGAGACCCGCTATTATCTTAACGGCATCTACTTCCACACGCATGAGGACGGCGGCAAGCTGACCCTGCGCTCGGTGGCGACCGATGGCCACCGCCTCGCGCGCGCCGATATCGAAGCGCCAGCCGGGTCGGAAGGCATGCCGGGCATCATCATTCCGCGCAAGACCGTCAGCGAGTTGCAGAAGCTCGTCGACGCGCCGGACGTGAAGGTGACGACGGAGCTTTCGGAGACCAAGATCCGCTTCACCATCGGCAGCGTCGTGCTGACGTCCAAGCTGATCGACGGCACCTTCCCCGATTATCAGCGCGTGATCCCGACCGGCAACGACAAGCAGTTGATCATCGACCGCCAGAGCTTTGCCCAGGCTGTCGACCGCGTCTCGACCATCTCGTCGGAACGCGGCCGCGCGGTCAAACTGTCGATTTCCGCCGGGCAGGTGACGCTCACCGTCAACAACCCCGATTCCGGCAGCGCCACCGAAGAGGTTGCGGCAGACTATGATTCCGATCCGATCGAGATCGGCTTCAACGCCAAGTATCTGCTCGACGTCGCGGCGCAGTTGTCGGGTGGCGAAGCCCGGTTCATGCTGGCCGATGCCGGCTCTCCGACACTGATCCACGACACCACGGACGAGCATGCGCTGTACGTGCTGATGCCAATGCGGGTTTAACCCGCCATCGTCGCTGACGGAAAACGAGCTTAGTCCATGCCGACACGCGAAACGCAGACGCATGTCGCGCGTTTGATGCTGACCGATTTTCGCAACTACACCAGCGTGGCGCTGAACTTCGCGCCAGGCGCAGTGGTGCTGACGGGCGAGAACGGAGCCGGCAAGACCAACCTGCTCGAAGCCGTATCCTTCCTGTCTCCCGGCCGCGGCATGCGCCGCGCCGCCCATGAAGATGTCGCGCGCGCCGGCGCCGACGGCTTTGCCATCCACGCCCGCGTCGATGGCCCGCTCGGCGAAGTCGAGATCGGCACCGGCACGCTGTTCGAGCGCACCCCCGGCACGGAATCCACCGGGCGGCGGGTGCGCATCAACGGTGCCAACGCCCGCTCCGCCGACGATCTTCTCGACTGGCTGCGGATTATCTGGCTGGTTCCAGCGATGGACGCGCTGTTCACCGGCCCGGCAGCCGAACGCCGCCGCTTCATCGACCGGCTGGTGCTCGCCATCGATCCCAGCCATGGCCGCCGCGCGCTCGACTATGAAAAGGCGATGCGCGGCCGTAACCGGCTGCTGCTGGACCAGGCCCGCGACGACGCCTGGTTTGAGGCCATCGAAACCCAGATGGCGGAGACCGGCAGCGCCATTGCCGCCGCCCGCGTCGAAATCGTCCGGCTGCTTGGCGGCATGATGGAACGACTGCCCGACGACAGCCCGTTTCCCAAGGCCGATATCGCGCTGGCCGGCACACTGGAAGAAGCGCTGGCGCATCAGGCCGCCGTCGACGTCGAGGAAGCCTTCCGCCGCTCCCTGTCGGAGAACCGTTATCGCGACCGCGCCGCCGGACGCACACTGGAAGGACCCCACCGCTCCGACCTGCTGGTGCGGCACCGGCCGAAGAACATGCAGGCCGAACTGTGTTCGACCGGCGAGCAAAAAGCGCTGCTGACCGGACTGGTGCTGTCACACGCACGGCTGGTGAGGGAATTGTCCGGAACCGCGCCGATTCTACTGCTCGACGAAATCGCCGCGCATCTCGATGCCGGGCGGCGCGCGGCATTGTTTGCGATTCTCGGCGAACTGAACTGCCAGGCGTTCATGACCGGCACCGATGCGGCGTTGTTTTCCAGCCTTGAGGGGCAGGCGCAGTTCTTCACTGTGTCCGGCGGCACCGTGACCGCCAGTTGAGGCGCTGACATTCGCTGCCGGCAAGGCTATCCTGCCCCGCATGAAACAGACCACAGCCCCCCTCGCCCCGGAAGAACTCGAACGCTATGCGCGCCACATCGTGCTGCCGGAAGTCGGCGGGCCCGGCCAGCAGAAGCTGAAACGCGCCCGCGTGCTGGTCGTCGGCGCCGGCGGGCTGGGCGCGCCGATCTTACTCTACCTTGCCGCCGCCGGCGTTGGCACGCTGGGTATCGTCGATGACGACACGGTGTCGCTGTCAAACCTGCAACGCCAGGTGATCCACGGCACCGACAGCCTCGAGATGGCCAAGGCCGACAGCGCCGCAGTCACGATCAGCCGGATCAACCCGCATGTGACGGTCGAACAGCATCGGTTGCGCCTCAACCCGCACAATATCGACGCCATCGTCACCAAGTACGATCTCGTCATCGACGGCACCGACAATTTCGCCACGCGCTATGCGGTCGCCGATGCGTGCGCGTCGGTGGGCCGGCCGCTGGTGACGGGCGCGGTCGGGCGCTTCGACGGGTCCGTCACCGTGCTGAAGCCGTACGAGACCAATGCGGAGGGGCAGCGCAATCCGTCCTATCGCGACCTGTTTCCCGAACCGCCGCCGCGCGATCTCGTGCCGTCCTGCGCCGAAGCCGGCGTGCTCGGCGCGCTGGTCGGCGTCATCGGCACGCTGCAGGCGATGGAGGCGATCAAGCTGATCACTGGCATCGGCGAGCCGCTGGTCGGACGATTGCTGATGTATGACGGGCTCGGCGCACGCTTCGAGACCGTGCGCTACAAAGCCGAGACGGTGTAGCCGTCAAAAACGGCTACACGCGGGAGGGCAGAACCCGATCCGGCGGGCGATGACCGTCGAAGAAGGTGCGAATGTTGATCAGCACCTTTTCGCCCATGTCGATGCGGCCCTCAATCGTGGCCGATCCCATATGCGGCAGGATGACGACCTTGCCTTTCTTCGCCAGCTTGACCAGCTTCGGGCTGACCACCGGCTCGTTCTGGAAGACGTCGAGGCCAGCGCCGGCGATCTTGTCCTGCTCCAGAAGCTTGACCATCGCATCCTCGTCGATGATGTCGCCGCGCGCAGTGTTGACGAGATAGGCCGTCGGCTGCAGCAGCGCCAGGCGCCGCGCGGACAACAGGTGGTAGGTCGCCGGCGTCGACGGGCAGTTGACCGAGATGATGTCCATGCGGGCCAGCATCTGGTCGAGGCTTTCCCAATAGGTCGCCTCCAGCGCATCTTCCGTCGCCGGGGCGACGCGCTGCCGGTTGTGATAGTGGATCGACAGTCCGAACGCCTTGGCGCGGCGGGCAACGGCAGTACCGATGCGCCCCATGCCGACGATGCCGAGGCGCTTGCCCCAGATGCGGCGGCCAAGCATCCATGTCGGCGACCAGCCGCCCCACTTGCCGCCCTCGTTGAGGAACGTTGCGCCTTCCGTCAGCCGGCGCGGAACCGCCAGCATCAGCGCCATCGTCATGTCGGCGGTGTCTTCGGTCAGCACGTTGGGGGTGTTGGTGACGACGATACCGCGTTGGGCGGCCACGGCGACGTCGATGTTGTCGACGCCATTGCCGAAGGTGGCGATGAGCTTCAGATTCGGCCCCGCCTGCTCGATCAGCGCGGCGTCGATCTTGTCGGTAACCGTCGGCACGAGAACGTCGGCCTCGCGCATGGCCGCAGCCAGCTCGGCCTGCGACATCGTGCGATCCTCGACATTGAGACGCGCGTCAAAGAGCTCCCGCATGCGGGTCTCGATCGCATCCGGCAGTTTCCGGGTAATCACGACGAGCGGCTTTTTTTTGCCAGCCATTGTTTCCTCGAATCCGGGTCTTGTTGAGACCTCTTTAACCAAGATTAGCGACACTTGGAAATGGCGTCGGCAGGATCACGGCATCGATGCCTGTGTATCAAGCCCCCCTGTCGATGACAAAGGAAAACGGGCGGACGTCTCAACGTCCGGCCATGTCGGGTGATGAGTTAGAAGTGAAATCAATGTGCCCTCGCGCAATCGTCAAATTTGCTCTCTGCGGGGCGCTGGCTCTTATCGGGATCGCCAGTGCCGATCTCGCCTTTGGATCAAACCCCGCTTATGCGCAAGCCGCCGCCGTTGGGCCAAGCGGGCTGCCGCTGCCGCGCTTCGTCAGCCTGAAGTCCGGCCGGGTCAATCTGCGCATCGGCCCCGGCCTCAATTACCCGGTGGAATGGCTGTATCTGAAATCGGGCGTGCCGATGGAAATCATCCAGGAATACGACAACTGGCGCCGGGTGCGCGATGCCGACGGCGCGGAAGGCTGGATCAACCAGTCGCTGCTGTCCGGCCGCCGCACCGCGATTGCCGCGCCGTGGCAGCGCGGGCAGGAGACGGAACTGCTGTTGCGCGCTGAGCCCGACACGACGTCGCGAATCACCGCCAAGCTCGAACCGGGCGTCATCGGCACCATCCGCGCCTGCAACGGCCAATGGTGCGAGATGGAATTTTCCGGCCACCGTGGCTGGCTGAGCCAGACCCAGATCTGGGGCGCGTATCCCGGCGAGACCTACAAGGACTAACGGATACGCGTCGGCGCAGCCGCATCGAGCCGCGCCAGAAGCTCGGCGCGCGTCTTCCTGTCGACGAAAGCAGCCTCGATCGCGGTGCGCGTGATGCCGGTCAGTTCCTTGTCCGACAAACCAAAATACGTGGCGGCAACCTCGTATTCGCGCTTCAGCGTGGTCCAGAAATGGGGTGGGTCGTCCGAATTGAGCGTGACTTTGCACCCAGCCTTGCGCAACGCCGTGAACGGGTGCTCGGCATAACTCTCGAACACTTTCAGCTCGATGTTCGACACCGGGCACACTTCGAGGACGACGCCCTGATCGGCGATGCGCTTGACCAGATCCGGGTCTTCGATGGCGCGCACGCCATGACCGATCCGCGACGGCCGAATGTGATCGAGCGCATCGCGCACACTGTCGGCACCGCCAAACTCCCCCGCATGGACGGTGATTCCGAGGCCGGCTTCGCGCGCGATCTCGAAAGCGCGCACATAATCTTCCATCGTGCCGATGCGTTCATCGCCCGCCACCCCGAAGCCGGTGACCAGCGGATGGCCGCACGTGGCGGCAAACCGCGCCGCCCGCTCGATCGATTCGACGCCGACATGGCGCACGCCGGTGACGATCATGCGACCTTCGATGCCGGTTTTCGCCTTGGCCCGCGCCATGCCCTCGCCCAACGCATCGGTGTAGGCTTTGGGGGAAAGGCCGGCGCGGACGGCATGGTCCGGCGACGTGAACACTTCCGAATAGATCGCGCCATCCTTGGCGAGACTGGTCAGGTAATACTCGGAGAGCCGCGCATAATCGTCCTCGGTGCGGAACAGATCGGCGGCAAAATCGTAAGCCGCCAGGAACGAGGTGAAGTCGTGCCAGACAAACGATCCATCTTTGATAAACGGCTCGACCGGCGCGTTATATTTGCGCGCCTGTGCGATCACCAGTTCGGGCGCGGCCGCCCCTTCGATATGGCAATGCAGTTCGGCCTTCAGCACCATAGCGCGTCATCTCCACAAGATGGCCGCAAAACGCGGCCGAACATCGCGGCAACAACAATAGCGTCTGGGTTTACGATCGGCTATGGTCCGGCCGAAATTTGAATGGATAGAGAGCATGTCCGAACAGCGCACCACCGCCACCGGCGGCATGGAAACAGCCTACGGCTTCCGCGAAGTCGGCGCGGGCGAGAAGCAGGGGCTCGTCAACGACGTCTTCCACAAGGTCGCCAGCCGTTACGACCTGATGAACGACCTGATGTCCGTCGGACTGCACCGGCTTTGGAAGGATTCCTTGGTCGCGTGGCTCAACCCACCCAAGCGCGCCGGCTGGCGCGTTCTGGACGTGGCCGGCGGCACCGGCGACGTGGCGTTCCGGATTGTCGAGGCCTCGCGCCGCAACGCCCACGCCACCATTCTGGACATCAACGGCTCGATGCTGGGCGTCGGCCAGGACCGCGCCGCCAAGCGCGGCCTCTCGGCCCATACCGACTTCGTCGAAGCCAATGCCGAAGACCTGCCGTTCGAAGACGACACGTTTGACGCCTACACCATCGCCTTCGGCATTCGCAACGTGCCGCGCATCGACGTGGCGCTGTCGGAAGCCTACCGCGTGCTGAAGCCGGGCGGGCGCATCCTGGTGCTCGAGTTTTCGGAAGTCGAAATGCCTGTCCTCGACAAGGTGTACGAGGCGTGGTCGTTCAACGCCATTCCGCGCATCGGCGACATGGTCGCCGGCGATGGCGAACCCTACCGCTATCTGGTCGAATCGATCCGCAAGTTTCCGAACCAGAAGAATTTTGGCGCGATGATCGAGAAGGCTGGATTCGAGCGGGTGACATGGCGCAACTATTCGGGCGGCATCGCAGCGCTGCATTCCGGCTGGAAGCTGTGAGGCGGCGTCAGGTATGAGCAGTCCTGCAGCCTGGTTCCGGCTGGCGCGCGCCGGCTGGATACTGACCCGCGAAGGCGTGATCGGCGCGCTGCCGGGCGACCAGCTTTCCGGCCCGCCGCGCGCAATCTGGCGTGTCGCCAGGTTCCTGTCGCGCCGGAAAGCCAAGAAGATCGACACGACGATGCGCATGGCGCGCGCCATCGACAAGCTTGGGCCGTCCTACGTGAAGCTGGGACAGTTTCTCGCCACGCGCCCGGATGTCGTCGGCACCGAGATCGCCAGCGAACTTGCCAATCTGCAGGACCGGATGGCGACGTTCCCGACCTCCGAGGCCACCGCAGAAATCGCGGAGTCGCTGGGCAGACCCGTCAGCGAGCTCTACACACGCTTCGACGAACCGATCGCTGCGGCCTCGATCGCGCAGGTGCACCCTGCCCTGGTCGACCGCAACGGCGTACCGGTAAAAGTTGCGGTGAAAGTCATCCGTCCGGGTGTGCGTCGCCGCTTTGCCAACGACCTCGAAGGCTTCTTCCTCGCCGCGCGGATGCAGGAACGGTTCATGCCGTCGTCGCGCCGGCTGCGGCCGGTGGAAGTGGCCCAGACACTGGCGCAAACCACCAAGATCGAGATGGACCTGCGGCTGGAAGCCGCCGCCCTGTCCGAACTTGGCGAGAACACCAAGGACGATCCGGGCTTTCGCGTGCCGTGGGTCGACTGGGAGCGCACCGGGCGCGACGTCATCACCATGGAGTGGATCGACGGCGTCAAGATGAACGACTTCGACGGGCTGCAAGCCGCCGGTCACGATCTCAAGGCGATCGCGGCTGTCCTCGTCCAGTCGTTCCTGCGCCACACGCTGCGCGACGGCTTCTTCCACGCCGACATGCATCCGGGCAATCTGTTCGTCGACGCCGATGGTACCGTCGTTGCGGTCGATCTCGGCATTGCCGGCCGCCTCGGCAAGAAGGAACGCCGGTTCCTCGCCGAAATCCTCTACGGCTTCATCACCCGCGACTATCTGCGGGTCGCCGAAGTGCATTTCGAAGCCGGTTACGTGCCGCGCACGCATGATGTCCATGCCTTTGCGCAGGCGATCCGCGCCATCGGCGAGCCGATCCATGGCCAGCCGGCGGAAACCATCTCGATGGCGCGCCTGCTGACGCTGCTGTTCGAGGTCACCGAATTGTTCGATATGCAGACCCGCACCGAACTGGTGCTGCTGCAAAAGACCATGGTGGTTGTCGAAGGCGTGGCGCGGACGCTCGATCCGACCTTCAACATGTGGAAGACGGCGGAACCCGTGGTCGGCGACTGGATCCGTGGCAATCTCGGGCCGCGCGCCATGCTGGAAGACGCCTGCGAGGGTCTCGGCGCGCTCGTCTCGCTGGCGCGTCAGGCCCCCGATCTGGTCGCGCGCACCGAGCGGCTGACACGCGAAATCGACGCCATGGCCGAGAACGGCCTGCGCTTCGACGACCAAACCGCCCAGAATATCGGCAAGGCCGAAGCGCGCCACACCCGCTCCGGCCGCATCGCGTTGTGGGTGATTGCGGCGACGCTGCTGTGGATCGCGTTCACGATAGGCTGACTTGTCTGCACTGCCAGCAATGCATACATTGCTGGCATCACAGCCCTCCATAGGGGAGCCAGCACGATGAGCACTTTGACGATCCGCAATATCGACGAAAGCCTCAAGCACAAGTTGCGCCAGCGCGCAGCCGAGCGTGGAGTCTCGGTGGAGCAGCAGGTGCGTGATGTGCTCGCGGAAAGCGTCAAAGCCCCGCGCTGCAGAGAATCGATCCTGGCCGATTTGCAAAAGCTTGGCGTCCGCCCGACAACTCCGTTGGATCAGAAAAAGATCAGCGACGAGATGTGGGACGAAGGTCTGCGTTGAGCTTCGTGATCGACACGTCAGCCATCGTGGCCATATTGCTCGACGAGAGCGATTCCGAACTGTTTCGGCGTCATCTGGACGTCCATCTGAATCCAGTCATCAGCGTGGCGACACTTCACGAACTCTATTGCGTCGTGAAACGGGAGGGGTTCACGGATGGAACAAAGCAGTCGAACACATTGCTGTCGCTGATCGAGCCGGAACTGGTACCCTTCGACGTCGAACAACTCGCTGTCGCCCGAGATGCTTATACCGCCTATGGCCGCGGCTCCGGCCATCCGGCGAACCTCAACATGGGTGACTGCTTTTCCTATGCGCTGGCGAAATCGCGCAACCTGCCACTGCTGTTCAAAGGCGACGATTTCGGTCATACCGACATCGAACCGGCTTTGAAGCTGGCCTGAGACGGCGGTATAATATGACCCTTTCCGGCAAACGCGTCCTGTTGATCATCGGTGGCGGTATCGCGGCCT
>JBEBXE010000096.1:0-10107 GCA_040391705.1 Aerobium aerolatum | reverse complement strand
ACTGGCAGGCCGCCCAGGCGGTATCCGGGGCAATCGTCCCTTGCCGGAGATCGCGACCCTGCAGGACGCGGCCCGCAAGTGGGGTCTACGACGCGACAGCCGGGTGGTGGTCTATGACGACCATACCGGCTTGCAGGCCGGTCGGGCATGGTGGCTGCTGCGTTGGGCGGGATTGTCCTCGGTGCGCATGCTGGACGGCGGCATCGACGCCTGGAATGCGGCGGGCCTGCCGGTGACATCCGAGGTCCCGCAGCCAGCCCGGGGCGATATCGAATTGACCGCTGGGCACATGCCGGTCTTCGGGCCCGATCAGGTCGGAGATTTCGTGCGGGACGGCGTGTTGCTCGACTCGCGTGGAAACGAGAACTATCGCGGCGGTCCGTCCACCCCTGGCGAGGCACGGCGCGGACACATTCCCGGTGCCGTCAATGCACCGACGCCGGAAAACCTGATGGAATCCGGGCTGTTACGCTCGGCAGCGGAACTACGCACGCGCTTTGACTTGTTCGGTGCAACCGGCGAGGCACCGATCGGCGTCTATTGCGGCGGGGGAGTTTCGGCCGCGCATCAGATCGCGGTGCTGACCTCGCTTGGCATTCCGGCGTCGCTTTATCCCGGTTCCTGGTCGGCATGGTCTGCCGATCCGACGCGGCCGGTGGCGCGTGGAATTCGTCCGTGGGGCGGCGATGCAGCTGCGGAAAGGGCGGAGGCATGACGCGCCCGAACTGGAAGCCTTCGACCCAACTTCTGCACGCGGGTGCTGATCCCGAGGCAAACCACGGCGCGGTCAATCCGCCCGTCTATCACACCTCGACGATCCTCTCGTCGGGCTTCGACGCCTATGAAGCGCGGCTCTCCGCCCCGATCGTCTATGGCCGCAGCGGTACCCCAACCACCAAGGCGCTGGAAACCGCGCTGTCCGAGCTTGAAGGGGCCGAGGGCACTATCCTTGCGCCGTCGGGCGTGGCAGCGATTGCGTTGGTGCTGTCGGCTTTCGCCCGTCCGGGCGCGGAAATTCTGATCACCGATGCAGTCTATGAGCCGGTTCGTAAATTCGCCGCCGGGCCACTGGCGCAATACGGCACGACGGTGCGGTTCTACGATCCGTCGCGGCTGGACCTGCTGGAAACGCTGATCTCGCCGGATACCGCGCTGATCTGGCTGGAAAGCCCAGCCTCGCAGACTTTCGAGATGCAGGATCTGCGCGCTTCAGTTGCCATCGCGCAGAAGCACGGCATTCCGACCGCTACCGACAACACCTGGGCGACGGGGTATTTCTGCCGGCCGCTCGATCTCGGGGTTGATATCTGCGTGCTGGCGGCGACGAAATACATTGGCGGGCATTCCGACCTGATGATGGGCACCGTCAGTGCCTCGGGCGAAATCTTTGCCCGGCTGCAGGATTTCTCGCGCCGCTACGGGTTCTGCGTCGCTGGCGACGATGCCTATCTGGCGCTGCGGGGCTTGCGCACATTGCCGGTGCGACTGGACCGTCACAACGCCAATGCGGTGCAACTGGCGCAATTCCTGGCGGAGCAGCCAGGTGTATTGCGGGTGATGCACCCCGCTTTGCCGGACGATCCGGGCCACGCGCTGTGGCAGCGCGACTTTACCGGCTCCTCGGGCCTGTTCGGCTTTGTGCTGCAGCAACGCAGCCGCGACACCATGCGCGCCTTCTTCGATGGGCTTCGTCTCTATGGCATGGGCGGCAGTTGGGGCGGCTATGAAAGCCTGCTCATCCCGACCTGGCCGGAAAAAGGCCGCCAGGTGGCGCCGTGGCAGCCCGGCGGGCAGACCATGCGCATCCATGTCGGGCTGGAGGATCCCTTCGACCTGATCGAAGATCTTGCGCGCGGATTGGAGCGATGGAATGCGGGGGCGTGAGTGGACCGCCTCAGGCGGACTCCCTGTGCAGGAAGTAGCGACGGATCAGCGTCTGCATCGGGCGTTCGCCTTGCGTCGTCAGCAGGTCGCGCACGGTGAACGCCACCTGCTGTGGATCGCTGCTCAGCGTCGTCAGCGATGGGCGCAGATGCGCCGACCACGAATTGTCGCCAAAGCCGACGACGGCCACGTCTTCGGGAACGCGGATGCCGTGGTCTTTCAACGCTGCCAGGGCGCCCGTGGCCAGTTCGTCGCTGCCGCACTGGATGGCGCGAAACGTCAGGCCGCGGCCGAGCGCGCGATCGACTGCTTCATAGCCGGCGGCAAAGCGGTAGTACGAATCCCAGATCAGATCGGGGTTGACGGAAAGGCCGGCGCGGGTCAGCGCGTTGACGTAGCCCAGCCGGCGCGCTTGTCCGACACGCGATCCGCTGACACGGCCGAGATAGGCGATCGGCGTGCGTCCGGTCTCGATCAGGTAGCTGACCGAGGCATCCGAGGCGGTCGTATCGTCGTGGATGACCGACGGAATGCCGATGTGGCTCATGTCCTGGTTGACGACGATGACGCTGATGTTCAACGCGGCAAGGCGGTTGGCCTGCCGGACCAGATCCGCCTCGTCCATGGCGTCCGAGGTGGCGATGATCACCGCCGACACGCCGAACCCTTCGGCATCGCGCAACAGCCGTGCGAGCCGGTCGCTGCTGTGGGCGAGGTTGTAGAGCAGCAGGTCGAGGCCGACGGCTTCCAGCACCGGCTGAAGATGCCGAGTGATCGCGGCATAGGCGCTCTGCTCGATATCGCCAACTGCAAGCGCCACGGTGCTCGATCTGCCGAAGCGCAGGTTCTGCGCCGCACGGTTCGGGGCGTATTCGAGGTCGGCAACGGCCTGCAAAACTCGCTCGCGGGTTTCCGTCGCGACTGTGGCGGAGCCGTTCAGCACGCGCGAGACAGTGGCGATCGAGACATTGGCCAATCTCGCGACATCGCTGACAGTCGCCATGAAATTCTCCCTTTGGAAAAGGCGTGCACCCCTCAGGCGCTACGGTTCGCCGTGCATGCTAGTCGCTTGGCGATCCAGAGTAAATATCACTTATTTAATAAGGGTTTACGCGAAGATTTTCTCCCTGATTCAGTGATCGGAGCATGTCTTCGCTGCCCCTCAGTTCCAAGCCGCCACATCTAAACGTCCAGCCGGACGAAAACCCTGGGAGAAGTGAATGCGTGTACTGAAAAGACCTTTGGGCAAGCTGCTTGCCCTTTCATGCTCTGCGATCCTGCTGGGCTTGTCGGCGCCGCTCGCGGCGCAAACCCCGGTATCCGGTGGCACGCTGACCTATTATCAGGATGTCGAGCCGGACAACTGGAATCTGACCCATGTCTGGCCGACGCCGCTGCTGGTGCTCGGCGGCAATGTCGTCGACCGGCTCATCCACCTTGGTGATGACGGCGAATACTATCCCTGGCTCGCCAGCTCGTGGGAGATCAGCGAAGACGGCAAGCTCTACACCTTCCATCTGCGCAAGGATGTGAAGTTCCATAACGGTGAAGTCTTCGACGCCCACGCCGTGGCTGCGAACTTCGACATGTGGAAGGCCGATCCGAGCACCACGACCCTGCGGGTTGCGGGCCTTGAAGGATATGAGGTGGTCGACGACTACACCATCCGCCTGTCCTTCACCAATCCAAGCGCCCAGGCGATGTGGGTGATGAGCGTGCCGGCCTTCGGCTTCCTTGCTCCTGACGCAGTGAAGAACCACGCCAGCGATCTCAGCGGCGACCCGACCAAGATGATCGGCACCGGCCCGTTCAAGGTCACCGCCTATACGCGCGGCCAGGGCATGACGCTCGAGCGCAATCCCGATTACGCCTGGGCGCCGTCAACGTCCGACTATCAGGGACCGGCCTATCTCGACGCGGTGAAGATCAGCTTCGCGCCCGATCCTTCGGTGCGGGTTGGCGTCCTGACCAGCGGACAGGCGGATTTGATCGCCAACGTCCCGTCGATCTTCGTGCCGCAGCTCGAAAGCGCTGCCAACACGGCGGTCTGGGAACAGAAATCGCCAGGGCTGCCTTACCATCTGGATCTGAACGTCCAGAAGGCACCAATGGACGACATCCGCGTCCGCAAGGCGTTGCGCGCCGCGCTGGACGTGCCGACTGCGTTGCAGGCGGTCTATTTCGGCAAGCGCGAGCAGGCCTGGACCTCGCTGTCGCCCGCGACGCCGCTGGTTGGCGCCTATAACGAGACGCTGGAAAATTCGTGGGCCTACAACGCCGAGGAAGCCGCCAAGCTGCTCGACGAGGCTGGCTGGAGCGATCGGGATGCCGAGGGTTATCGCGTCAAGGACGGTCAGCGCCTGGCGCTTGACTGGACCGTGCGTGCCTCGCTGGTCGAGGATCAGCGCGACACGTTGTCGGAAGCTCTCCAGTCGATGGTCCGCGACGCCGGGATCGAACTGCGCCGCACGCCAGTCGACAGTGGCGCCTATACCGCGCAGATGAAGGACGGCGACTATCATCTGACTGACCGTTCGATGACCACGCCCGACGTCTATATCCTGCGTCGCATCTATGCCTCGAACATGCTGCCGACGGCAGGGGTGAATTATTCCCGTGTCGGCGATCCGGCAGTCGACGCCATTGTCGATCCGCTGGTCACCAGCCGTGACAATGCGCTGCGCGTTGCCAACGCTCGCAAGGCGCAGGAACTCGACTTCGAAAACGTCTGGTCGATCCCGCTCTACGTCCGCGTGCAGCATTTTGGTTCGAACAAGAAGGTGCAGGGGCTGAGCTACGACGCCTCCGGCTGGCTTGGTTCGTTCTACACCACCTGGCTTCAGCAGTGATCCCTTGCCGCCGCCCCTGATCCGGGGGCGGCGGCTTACGACTTGCCTGACCCCAAGGCCTCCAGCAGGAGCGACGGATATGCTGCGTACTATCAGGGAGAGTTTCTTGTTCTCCCTTTTCCTCAAGGTCGTCATCGTGACCTGGGCTGCTTCGACCATCACCTTCATTGTGATGCATGCGACGCCCGGAACCTATGCCGACATTCTGACCAGCGACCTGTCGCAATACGGCATCAGCCCCGAGCGGCGGCAGGAGATCATCGCGGCCTACGGTTTCGATCGGCCGGTCTGGCAGCAATACCTGCTCTACGTCGGCAACGTGTTTCGTGGCGATCTGGGGATGAGCTATGCCCAGAGCCAACCCGTGGGGCAGATCATCGCCGGGCAGATCGGCCCGACAATGGAACTGGCGTTCGCCTCAATCGGTCTCGCGCTGGTGACGGCGGTGGCGGTGGCCGTCGTCACGGTGCGCGCCGGCTGGTTCGGCCAGGGGTTGACCAGCGTACTTGAGGTTGTGGTCGTTTCGGTCCCGTCATTCTGGCTCGGTCTCGTGCTGCTGACGACGTTGTCTTTCGGGCTTGGCTGGTTTCCTGCCTCGGGGTCGCAAGGGCTGTGGTCGCTGGTATTGCCGGCGGCGACGCTGGCCATTCCGATGGCTGGCACTTTCGTCCAGATACTGCGCCCGGAACTTCAGAACGAAGTGCAGGCACCCTATTTCATCACCGCACGTGCGCGTGGGCGGCGTTACTACTCCGCGGTCCTGCGCCATGCGCTGACCCATGCGATGCTGCCGATCCTGACATTATCGGCGTCGTATTTCGCCTTCCTGGTCAGCGGTGCGGTCATCGTCGAGAACTTGTTCGGCCGGCCGGGTGTCGGCCGGATCATGCTCAACGCCGTGGTCATCAAGGATGTACCGCTGGTGTCGGGCATCGTGATCCTGTCGGCGGTTGCCTTCGTCGTCATCAACCAAAGTGTGGACCGTCTGATCCTCTGGATCGATCCGCGCATCGAGAAACGCTGAGCCACAAGGCTCCGGCGCGGACAATGCCGGCCTGCAGGCAGGGAGAAAGACATGTCACAAAAAAAGCTGCTGCTGATCGGCGGCGCCATCTGGGCGCTGCTGCTGCTGGCTGCGCTCTGGCCGCAATTGATTGCCGGCTATGATCCGATCCAGTCCAACCCGCTGCGGGCGCTGAAACCGCTGGGCACCGAAGGTCATTGGCTCGGTACCGACTATCTCGGCCGCGATGTCTGGTCTCGCCTGGTTCACGGCGCGCGCCCGGCGATGCTGATGGGACTGGGGGCGACGGCCATCGCGCTTGTCGGCGGCGTGCTTCTCGGGCTCATCGCGGGCCTGGGTGGCAAGCGGCTCGACACATTCCTGAACGGCGCTTTCGACGTGCTGTTCGCGTTTCCGGATCTGCTGCTGGCGCTGCTGATGATCACCATGCTGGGTGCCGGCAACTTCAACGCGCTTCTGGCGATCGGGATCAGTGGCATTCCCACCTTTGCCCGGTTGATGCGCGGCGAAATCCGGCGCATCCGCAACAGTGAATTCGTGATGTCGAGCACCGCGCTCGGTGTCTCGCGCCGTGCCAACATCCTGCGCCATATCCTGCCAAATGCGCTGGGACCGGTGGTGGTGCTGGCGTCTCTGTTTGTGGGCCGGGCTATCACCTATGGCGCTTCGCTCAGCTTCCTCGGCCTGGGCCCGGCACGCCCGACCCCGGAATGGGGCCTGATGCTGGCCGATGCGCAGCTTTACCTCAGCATGATGCCGTGGCTCGCGATCTTTCCGGGCATTGCCATCACGCTTTCCGCAGCGGCCTCGGTGATCCTTGCCCGCGCACTCCGGAGGACGGCGGAATGAACATGCAGACCGACCCTGACATGCTTGCCTCGATCGAGGGGCTGACCATCAGTCTGGGCCAGACCCGCCTGGTGCAGAATATCTCCTTCACCATCCGGCGCGGCCAATGCGTCGGGCTGGTGGGGGAATCCGGTTCGGGCAAATCCCTGACCAGCCGCGCGCTGATCGGCCTCAACGAAGCTGTGCTGGTGCAATCGGCGCGCCGCTTCGAGTTGTTCGGCGAGGATCGCCGCACGGCGCGCGAAGCTGATTGGCGTCTCCTGCGCGGCACCCGTGTTGGCTATGTCCTGCAGGATGCGCTCGGGGCCTTCGATCCGCTGAAGGACGTATTTACCGAAGTCCGGGAAACGCTCGACGCCCATAGGCAGGGCGACCGTACCAGCCGCCGCGCCATGGTGCTTGACGCGCTGACAAAGGTGGGCTTTCCCGAACCGGAAATGCGCTCCCGCCAGCGCTCGTGGGAACTGTCCGGTGGCTTACGCCAGCGTGCGTTGATTGCCTCGGCGATTGTCGCCGCGCCGGATCTGCTGATTGCCGACGAGCCGACGACGGCGCTCGATGTCAACATTCAGGCCCGCATCGTGCAACTGCTGGCCGGGCTTAAGAGCGACGGCATGGGGCTGTTGTTCGTCAGCCACGATTTGGCCGTCGTGTCCTCTATCGCCGACTACGTAGTGGTGATGCACGAGGGGCGCGTGGTCGAACAAGGGCCGACCGCCGAGGTTCTGGGCGATCCGAAGGACGACTACACCAGGATGCTGATCGCGGCGATGCCGGCTCGCGCGCCGCGCGGTTCGCGGTTGTCGTCGGTCGAGCTGCCGCCGGTATCGCGTTTTGTCTCCAACCGCACAGAAACCAGCACGGACGTCGCGCTTTCAGCGCGGGATTTGGGCAAGTCCTATGTCTATCCTGACGGGTCGCGGGTGCGCGTCGTTTCGGACGTGTCCTTCGATCTGCGGCGCGGTGAAATCCTTGGCCTTGTCGGTGGTTCCGGTTCGGGCAAGTCGACCGTGGTCAAGATCTGCATGGGTCTCGTCGACCCCGACGAAGGCGACGTGGCGTTGTTTGGCCAGCCTTGGACACGCTTGCCCGAACGCGCCCGCACGCCGTTGCGCCCGCGCATTCAGCTGATCTCGCAGGACCCGCTCGGGGCCTTCGATCCGCGCTGGACGGTGCGACGTCTGCTGCACGAGGCGCTGGAAATCGGCGCTGTTCCGCTGCGCGAACGCGATGGGCAGGCCGAACAGCTTCTCCATTCCGTCGGGCTCAAGCCGGAGCTGCTGGATCGTCTGCCGCGCAAGATGTCCGGCGGGCAGCGGCAGCGCGTCGCCATTGCACGGGCCTTGGCGACGCGGCCAGACGTGCTGGTCTGCGACGAGCCCGTCTCGGCACTGGACGTGTCGGTGCAGGCACAGATCCTCGACCTTCTGTCGCATATTCAGCGCGAGATCGGCCTGTCGATCCTGTTCATCTCGCACGACCTCGGCGTGGTGCGGCATCTGTGCCAGCGGGTGATGGTCATGCAGAAGGGCGAAATCGTCGAGCAAGGCGAGGTCGAGCAGGTGTTTGCGCAGCCGCGCCACGACTACACCCGCGATCTTCTCGCCTCGATCCCGCAAATGAGCGGCGCCAGGGCAGACGTCGCATGAGCGTTGCGCTGGACGTGACGCCCGCCCGGGCGCTGATCGACACGCCGGTCGGGATCATTGCCGATGGGCTTGCGCCCTCGCAGGTGGTGTCGGTGCGCGCCTGGGTAAACATCCCGGATGGCACGGCCTGGCTCTCGGCTGCCACGTTCGTTGCGGAGCCGGACGGCCGGCTCGACCTGTCGCGGGCAGTTCCGCTGGCGGGCAGCTACCGTATCGCCGATGCCAACGGTTTGATCTGGTCGCTTGCCGCTTCGGGCGCCGGCGCGCGGCAACCGGCAAGCGGGCGTTTCATCGAAAGCGGGCTTGCCCCCTACGAGATCCTGTTCTCGCTTCACGATGTCGACGGGACGGAACTGGCCCGCTGCCCGGTCACCCGGTTGCCGATGGCAGATGGCGTGCGGCGGCTGGAAATTCGCGACGGCGGTGTCACCGGCACGCTGTTTCTGCCCGAGGGAACGGGATCGCACACCGGCATCGTCGTGGTTCCCGGCTCCAATGGCGGCATTCCCGAGCATCTGGCGGCGCTTTACGCCTCGCATGGGCATGTCGCGCTGGCGCTCGGCTATTTCCGCACCGGCGGGGAAGGCGGATTGCCTGACTATCTGATGCGCATCCCGTTGGAGTATTTTGACAACGCACTCGAATGGCTGGCTGCCCGACCCGAAGTCGACGGCGCGCTGGTGATGGACGGAACCTCGCGTGGTGGTGAACTGGCGTTGTTGCTCGGCTCGATGTTCCCGCGCATCGGTGCGGTGATCGGCTGGGTGCCAAGCAGCCACATCCACCGCGCTTTCGGCCCGCCGCCCGATGGCCGCAACGTTGCCGCCTGGACCTGGCAGGGGCGCGACCTGCCCTTTGTGCCGCCGGTGCTGCGGCCACGCGGCTCGCGTGATGCGGATCTGGAGGATGGCATTCCGGTCCCGCATGTCGAGGACGTCAACTGGATCGTCATGCATCCCGAATTCGAGGGCGCCCGTATCGCGGTCGAGCGGATCGGTGGGCCGATCCTGCTGTTGTCCGGGCGCGACGATGTGATGTGGCCGTCTGCCATCTATTGCGACTGGATCGTCGCCTGGCTGCATGCCGCCGATTTCCCGCACGAGGTTCGCCACCTCAGCTACGAGAACGCCGGACACACCATCGGCCCGCCGGGCAATCCCGCGACCGAACTCCAATCCTATGCCGCCCGCAGCCCAAACAGCTTCCCTGTCGGCGGCACGCCAGAGGGCATCGCTCGGGCCCGCGCGGCGCTGTGGCCCGAGGTGCTCGGGTTTCTCGAGCGTTTTGACCGTCGCCGTCAGGGCTGACCGCCGGTAACGTCCCACGCGGTCGGTTAATCTGCTATGAGGCAGGTCCCTTTCTGATTCCCGACGCAGGCCGACTTGATCGCTGATCCCGCACATATCCTGAAAGCCGTTTACGGCTACGATGCTTTCCGCGGCCCGCAGGCGGAGATCGTCGAGCATGTGACGGCCGGCAACAACGCTTTCGTGCTGATGCCGACGGGCGGCGGCAAGTCGCTGTGCTACCAGATCCCGGCGATGGCCCGACCGGGCGTGGGCCTCATCATTTCACCGTTGATCGCCCTGATGGCCGATCAGGTCGCAGCCTTGCGTCAGGCGGGCGTCAGGGCCGCGGCACTCAATTCCGACCTGCAAGGCGATGAGCGAAACGCGCTGTGGCGCGACATTTCCTCCGGCGCGCTGGACCTGCTTTATGTGGCTCCGGAAACGCTGCTCAGACCTGATGTGCTGGAGCGGCTGCGCGCGGTGCCGCTGTCGCTGATCGCCATCGACGAAGCGCATTGCCTGTCGCAATGGGGGCATGATTTCCGGCCGTCCTACCGCCAGCT
>JBEBXE010000095.1:0-10163 GCA_040391705.1 Aerobium aerolatum | reverse complement strand
TTGCCTTCCGACTTCGACATCTTGCGGCCTTCGACCTGCACGAAGCCGTTGTGCATCCACACCTTTGCCATGACGTCGGTGCCATGCGCGCAACGCGACTGGGCGAGCTCGTTTTCGTGGTGCGGGAAGATCAGGTCGAGCCCGCCGCCGTGAATGTCGAACTCGTTGCCAAGGTGGTGCGCACTCATCACCGAGCACTCGATATGCCAGCCGGGACGGCCATAGATATCGATGTGTTCGCCGCCGACATGGAAATGCGCCGGCCAGCCGGGCTGGTCGGCAGCGCTTTCCTTCCACAGCACGAAGTCGCCGGGGTTCTTCTTGTGATCCTTGACCTCGACGCGCGCGCCGGCCTGCTGTTCGTCCAGCTTGCGGTGTGACAGCTGGCCGTAATCGGCCATCGACGTCACGTCGAACAGCACTTCGCGGCCTTCCGAACCGGTCGCGACATAGGCGTTGCCCTTGTCGATCAGCCCCTGCGCCATCACCACCATGCCGTCGATATGCTCGGTGGCGCGCGGTTCGAAATCGGGCGCAAGGCAGCCGAGGCGTTGCACGTCGGCATGGAACTGGTTGGCGGTCTTTTCGGTGACCTTGCGGATCGCCGCATTCAGCGACAGCGCGCGGGAGGCAATCTCGCCGCCAAAATCGCGCAAGGCCCGCGCATTGATCTTGTCGTCGACGTCGGTGATGTTGCGCACATAAGTGACGTGGCTGTCGCCATAGACATGGCGCAGCAGGCGGTTCAGCAGGTCGAAAACGATGACCGGGCGCGCATTGCCGATATGGGCGAAGTCGTAAACCGTCGGGCCGCACACATACATGCGCACGTTCTGCGGATCGATGGGGGCAAAATCCTCCTTCGTCCGGGTGAGCGTGTTGTAGAGCCGCAAGGTGGCGACGGATTCAGACATAAATTCTCCCTGGCCAGCTGGCCGGGGCGTTTTTCTTATCCTGTCGAGAAGACGAAAACGGCCAGACCAGCGAGCGCGCTAGCCAATAATGCAAATGCCGGTAATGGCGAAAGTCGTTTTCATGGGCTGCTTTATCGCGCTCGCCGCGTTTGCCGTCAAGGGTGATCCGGCAGGCGGCAGCGCCAGCAACGCGATCCGGATCGATAAGAGTTTATTAAACATGTAACGGAAAGTGCCTGTTTATCCCACCGGTTTGCCCTTTGCGGACCACGCTTTGGACCAAATCGGCCAGCACTTCTGACCTCATGTTCAACACGCGCTCCACCATCAGCGCCTATGGGGAAGACAATGCGACACACTGCTCATCCAGCACTTGAAGCCGAACGCGAACGCGCCCAGCGCGCCCAGTATGCCTCGCTCACCGCTCACTATGGCGAAATCGGCTCCGCAGCCCTTCTGGCAGCTTTGCTGTGCGCCCAGCAGAAGAGCGACAGCGAACCACCGGTGCAGACATCAAAGGCTGCGTAACAGGCTGACGCCGATCGCGGTCATCACCAGCCCGATCAGGATGTCGAGCACACGCCACGCAGCCGGACGCTCGAACACCGGCTGCAACAGCCTCGCGCCATAGCCGAGGCCAAAGAACCAGACGAACGAGGCAAGGCACGCGCCGATGCCATAGGCCAGCCGCCCCGAGCCTTCGTACTGGGCCGACAGCGACCCGACCAGCACCACGGTGTCGAGATAGACATGCGGGTTGAGGAAGGTGAAGGCCAGACACGCCGCCACAGCCGCCTTGAGGTCGCTCTGCCCGCTTTGTGCGGCGACCAGCGCCTGCGGCTTCCACGCCCGCCGGAAGGCGATCAGTGCGTAGCTGAACAGGAACAGCGCGCCACCGATGGTGACAGCCATGATCAGCGTCGGCGAGTTGGAGATCAACGTTCCAAGCCCGGCCACGCCCGCCGCAATCAACAGCGCATCCGACAGCGCGCAGATCAGGCACAGCACAAAGACGTGCTGGCGCAGCAGCCCCTGACGCAGGATGAAGGCATTCTGCGCGCCGATGGCGACGATCAGAGACAGGCCGAGGAAAAATCCGGAAACGAAAGCAGGCGTGAGCGATTCAGACATGACGCTCCTCTGCCCGTGCTCTGGCAGCCTTGCAATAGGCCACACCACGGCAGAACGATCCGGCAGGTTCAGAACAGCTTGAGCTGCTGGCCTTCCACGGGCTTGCGCGGTTGTGGCCGGGCCACAATCTCGACCCGCTCCTGGATTTCCGGCCCGATATTGACGATCTTGTTGACCTTGTCGGAGACGGGGATTTCCTCGAAGAAACCCGGCTCCACCGGCTGCAGGAGGTCGGCCACGTCGCGCGGTTCATTGCGCACGCAGTCGAGCCAGCGCGCAAAATCCTGCGGCCGCACCACAACCGGCATACGTGGATGGATCGGCGCGATCTGGCTGTTGGCCGCCGTGGTCAGGATTGCCGCCGTGTCGATCTCCGACCCGCCCGGCTCCGCATAGGTTTCCATCAGGCCACCAAACGCGATCACCCCGCCGTCCCGTGGACGAATCCAGTAGGGCTGTGCGCCCTTGGTCCCGGTGCCTTTCCACTCATAGAAACCGGAGACCGGGATCAGGATCCGGCGATGGCGCATCGCGGCGCGAAACGACGCCTTGGTCGCCGCCGTTTCCGAGCGCGCATTGATGAGCAGCGGAAACTGCTTCAGGTCCTTGACCCAGTCGGGAATGAAGCCCCACCGCACCAGCATGGCGTGGCGGTCCGGCAGGTTGGAACCGGGCGCGCGCGGCCCGGTCGAGGCGATCACCAGAATCGGCTGGGTCGGCGCAATGTTGTAGCGCGGCGGAAAGTCCTCGACGGGCGTGCCGAACGTGTCGTCGATAACCTCCGGTTTATGGGTAAGGGCAAACCGACCGCACATGGTTCAGCGCCGCGAGATCAGGCCGCGCGACGAGACGTAGACGTCATAGTCGCCTTCGGCTTCATAGACGCGTCGCTCGGCCGAGCGCAGCGACCAGCGCTTGGAATCGATATCCGCCTCGATGCGCTTGCGGTCTTCGGGCTTTTCCGCGCCCTTGAGCTGGTTGAAGAGTGTGTCCACGTCTCGCTGCAATGTGTCTCGTGCGTTGCGCGCATCATACAATGCTTTTGCCACCGCGTAGGACGATTCGAACCCGGTTTTCACGTCGATCGGACACGAATTGGGATAATAGCGCCCCTGCCGCCCCTGCAGCAGGCCGTTTTCCGGGGTGCAGTAGAGACGGATGCCCTGCTCCCAGCCTGTCTGCCACTGCGATTCGTCGACCGGCAGCTTGTGCTCGCCACAGGCGCGGCGGTGTTCCTGAATGTGGCTGCCGGACTTGCCGGATGCGCCGTCCTGCTGCCCAAGCTGGACCCAGTCGACGCTGCGGCACTCTTCCTCGTTGAGCGTCGCGCACGACGTCAGCGCCACCAACGCAGCCATCATTGCGGCGACACTGCGGAACCGCCAGAGATGATTTGACATGAACGAAAGCCCCCTGCTTAGTTTTCCCGCCCCATCATGCCCCCAGCAGGTGCCTGATCCCTTGCGGCCGGCAAGGATTGCCGCAACTGATGGCAACAGACAAGAAGGAAGCTCACACCCTATGCGCTCCTCCCCGATCAAGGCGGTTTCGGTAGCCGTTTTTCACGACGACAGGTTTTTGCTGGTGCGGCGCGGCCGCCCACCCGCCTACGGTCTCTATGCGTTTCCCGGCGGCCGGGTCGAACAGGGCGAAAGTCTGGCCGAAGCCGTGCAGCGCGAGGCGATGGAGGAGACCGGCGCCGAACTCGCCGACATCCGGCATCTGGTCGATCTCGACATTCCCGCCGAGGAAGAAGAGGCGCGAATCGAGTTCATCCTGAGCGTCCACGCCGCTCGCTTCGTCGGTGGCACGATCGTCGCCGGTGACGACGCCGACGCGGTTGCCTGGCTGTCTGTTGCCGACATGGCGCGTTTGCCGCTGGCCGATTCAGTCCTCGAGATTGCCCGGCAGATCGCCGCCGAAAGTTGAGCCCACAGCCTTGCGGACGCCAGAATCCTGCGCGACAACCACGCCATGAACCGTAGCCCCCGCTTTCTCGTCTACGCTGTTGTCGCCAGTCTGGCTTTTGGGCCCGTGGCGGCACGCGCGGCCGAATCGCCCTTTGAAGGGCAGTTGCTGCGGCTGTCGGAAATCCTGGGTTCGCTGCACTATCTGCGCAATCTGTGCGGCGAGAACGGACAGGATTGGCGCGCCCAGATGCAGGCGCTTCTCGACACCGAGAACCCCGACGAGGCGCGGCGCACCCGTTTCGTCGCCAGCTTCAATCGCGGCTACAGCGGCTTCGAAACCGCCTATGCGTCGTGCACCGCATCCGCCTTGGAAGCCATCAATCGCTACATGCGTGAGGGTGCTGCGCTAACCCGCGACACCGCCTCGCGTTTTGGCAACTAGACAATCGAATCACCTTCGTGCGTCCGAAACCACGCTTGGCAACCCAACCGTTGGAAAGATTGTGTTAACTTTTAAATAAATCGGGCAAGCCGTGCCTTATTTGCCATGGTAGAACTGTTAATGGGACATTAAAGGGAAACAGCTTGCCGGAATCGGTTCGGTGGGTGGTCATGGGTGGTACGTATGGAACAAGGTCTCAACGACATCGACCGTCTTCTGCGTGAAGAGAAGCGTCTGTCGGCAGTTGAAAGCTACGAGGACGCGTGGGCCGAAGGTCGTGCAGCCGGCATCGAAGCCGACATCATGGCCGAAGCAGCCATCGCGACAGCACTGGGCGAACTGATCCGCTCCAGCGACGAATCAGGCGCGCTTGCCCTGCTCGAGCGCATGCGCGACCGCCTGATCGCCGGGGAATTTGATTCGGAAATCCGGATCCACTGACACAGCAAGGAAGAGCGTATGGCATTTTTTTGTACGCTCCCCGTTTTGATCTATGCTGTTGTCGTCACAGGCGGAGCGACAATGGCATGACAGCAAGACAGCGCGCATTATTTCCCGATCTTCGGGCGTTGCGGCATGGCGCAGCCGCCGGTCTTTTCCTGGTCAGCATGCTCGCGTCGTCCTACGCGCTGGCGCTGAGTGAGATTCCCGAGGAAGAAGCGCCGGTTCCCACCGAGGAAAACCAGCTCGGCGACAAGGTCCAGCGCGAGCAACTGCCACCGGTTCAGCCGGAACCCGAACAAACGCCCGCAGAACCGCCTGCCGAGGCGGAACAACCCAAACCCGCGCCCGACATGACCGTGCCGCTGCCCGACCCGATCGTGCCGCCGCAGACGCCGCACGCGATCATCCAGCCGTCCGAGGATGGCAGCGACGAACCCATCCCCGAAGTTCTCTACGACACCGAGCAGTTGCCCGAGCCGGTCGCCCGGATGCGCAAGCTGATCATGGATGCCGCACTCACCGGAGAGATGGAAAATCTGCGGCCGATCCTCCAAACCGGTGAGGACGGAACCCAACTCTCCTTCGGCGACCTGCCCAGCGATCCGATCACGTTTTTGCGCGAGTTGTCGGGCGATGATGACGGCCAGGAGATCCTCGCGATCCTCTACGAGGTGATGTCGGCCGGCTTTGTCCATCTCGATGCCGGCGAAGCCACCGACATGTATGTCTGGCCGTATTTCTTCGCGGTGCCGCTCGAAACGCTCGACAAGCGCCAGCGCGTCGAGCTGTTCAAGCTGGTGACGGCCGGCGACTACGAGGACATGAAGAATTTCGGCGCTTACATTTTCTACCGGGTCGGCATTTCGCCCGAGGGCCGCTGGCTGTTCTTCGTCGCCGGGGACTGACGTCCACAGCTAGCGTGGCGTCAGGTCGGACTGTCATCAATCTGTCGCGTGCACCCGTCAGGTCTTGTTCGCGCCGGCCACGGGGCTTACCTAGAACGCATCATCACACGTAAATTTGGGCCTGATTCCATGCCGACACTCCAGCTTTCCGACCGGGCGACCCTCAAGGTTGCAGGACCGGACGCGGAACATTTCCTGCAGAACATCCTCACGGTCGATCTCGACCGGGTCGAACCCGGCATGCTGAAACCGGGGGCGCTGCTGGCTCCGCAAGGCAAGATCATGTTCGACTTTCTGATCTCGCGCGACGGGCCAGACGCGTTCGTGCTGGAGTGCCGCGCCGCCATCGCCGACGATTTCCTGCGTCGCCTGATGATGTACCGGCTGCGCGCCAAGGCGGAAATTACCAAGGTCGATCAGCCGGTTGTCCTGATTCGCTGGAATATTGATTCCGCTGGCTCAGACGCCGAATCAACAGCCACATCATGGCTGGCCGATACGCGCTTCCCGGCAACCGTGGGTGTGCAGCGCAGCTACGCTGGCGACCCTGCGGCTGCCGACACGGACATCGAGGCCTGGACCCAGCTGCGCATTGCGCACGGCATTGCCGAAAGCGAGACCGACTACACCCTCAACGACGCATTCCCGCATGACGTGCTGCTCGACGAATTGGGCGGGGTGGGCTTCAGGAAGGGCTGCTACATCGGCCAGGAAGTCGTCTCGCGTATGCAGCACCGCGGCACCGCACGGCGGCGCGTCATGATCGTCACGGCGCAAGATCCGCTGCCGGCCACCGGCACTGACGTGAAGGCAAATGGCCGCCCGGTCGGCACGCTGGGAAGCGTTGCCGGCACCAGCGGGCTGGCGATCGTGCGCATCGACAAGATCAAGGGAGCGCAGGACGACGGCCAGCCGATTGCAGCGGATGACGTTGCCCTGTCGATGTCGATTCCGGAATGGGCGCAGTACACGCTGCCGCAATCGGGTGGCGACGACTGATGGCCGACAAGCCGTCCGCGCCGCCGCGCGCCTGGCAGCGTATGCTGTCCGGCCGCCGCCTCGATCTGCTCGACCCTTCACCGCTGGATATCGAGATCTCGGATATCGCCCATGGCCTGGCCCGCGTCGCGCGCTGGAACGGGCAGACCTATGGCGACCACGCCTTTTCCGTTGCGCAGCATTCGATACTGGTGGAGGCGCTGTTTGCCGAAGCATGCCCGACCGCCTCTGTGAACGATCGGCTTGCCGCCCTGCTGCACGACGCGCCGGAATATGTCATCGGCGACATGATCTCACCGTTCAAATCGGTGGTCGGCGGTGGCTACAAGGAGGTCGAGAAGCGGTTGCAGCGCGCGATTCATCTGCGCTTTTCGTTGCCCGGCGACCTGACGCTGAAACTGACCAAGACCATCAAGCAGGCAGACCGTGTCGCTGCCTGGTTGGAGGCGACGCAACTGGCCGGCTTTGCGGACGCCGAGGCGGCCAAGTTCTTCGGTCGTCCGCGCGGCCTCAGCCTGACCCCACAGGCGCTGACGCCCCTGCCCGTCAGTACCGTGCAAACGGCCTTCATCGCCCGCTTCGAAGAGCTCGACGCCCTGCGACAGGTTTCGACAGCAAGCCGCCGGTAGCGACGCGTTTTCGCGCAAGTCGGCCTCACATTGGGGTATGATAGACGCACACAGACAGGGACGGATTGGTCCCGACCGAGGACACCAAAGCATGGGTTGGACGCGCATCAAACGACTGGGCTTTGCTGCCGGCATGCTCGCGGCGAGCGCCGCGTTCGTGTCGCACGCGCAGGCCGCGTGCCCGGCCAGCATGTCGGCGCGTGTCGGCGACACGGCGCAGTCGATTGCCCGCGCCTGCGGCCTCAACGTCGAAGCGTTGAAGAGCGTCAATCCCGGCATTCGCGGCAACGAGACGATCCCGCCGGGCACCACGGTGCGGATCCCGCGCGTCGCAGTGCCATCGCCGATGCTCGACATCGGCAGGCCGCTGATCCGGGTCAACCCGCCGCTCGTTCCCAACGTCCCCGGCCCCGGCGGATCGACCGTGATCCTGCCGCCAGAACAGCCGCCGGTGCCGCCGCAGCTGATTCTCCCGGGGCTTCCGCTGCAGCCGGGACAGCTTCCGCCGTTCGGGACACCACCATCCTTCAATTGAATTGAACTGTTCATCCGTTCAATTCATTTCCATGAACCCAGTTTCCGGAGTAGGTTCGCCGCTCAATTTCCGGGAATTTGCCTCATGTCACAGTCGGCTTCCGTGCAGCCTGCCCAGTCGCGCCTGCCCTGGCTTATCATCATCTGCGGTTGCCTTATCGCGCTGCTGACCTTCGGTCCGCGCTCGGCGATGGGCTTCTTCCAGTTGCCGATGCTGGCCGAGAAGGGCTGGGACCGCACCACCTTCGGGCTGGCGATGGCGATCCAGAACCTCGCCTGGGGAATCGGCACGCCGGTGTTCGGCGCGCTCGCCGACAAGTTCGGCACGTGGCGGGTGCTGGCGCTGTCCGGCGTGATGTACACCGGCGGCCTGATCCTGATGGCCAATGCGGAAAGCGCAACGATGCTGCATATCGGCGGCGGCGTGCTGGTCGGCCTTGGCATCGCCTCCGGCTCTTTCGGCATCATCCTTGCCGCCTTCGCGCGCAATGTCTCGGCTGAACGGCGCAGTTTCGTGTTCGGCCTCGGCACGGCCGCTGGTTCCGCCGGCATGTTCCTGTTTGCGCCCCTCAGCCAGGGGCTGATTACGGCCTACGGCTGGTACGATGCGCTGCTGGTGATGAGCGCGATGATGCTGATCGTGCCGTTGCTGGCGATCCCGCTGCGCGGCAATGCCACCTCCGGCAACGGCGCGCAGGCAACCTATCGCCAGACGGTCGCGGAAGCCCTGCGCGAAGCGCTCGGCCATCGCAGCTACATGCTGCTGATCTCGGGCTTCTTCGTCTGCGGCTTCCAGGTCGCGTTCATCACCGCGCACTTTCCGGCCTATATCTCGGATATCGGCATCGAGGCGCGCTATGCGGTCATCGCGCTGGCGCTGATCGGCTTTTTCAACATCATCGGCTCGCTGGCAGCCGGCGTGATCGGCCAGCATTATTCCAAGCCGATGTTCCTGGTCTGGATCTATGTCAGCCGCTCCGTTCTGGTGACAGCGTTCCTGCTGCTGCCGCAGTCGCCAACCAGCGTTATCGTCTTTGCCGTCCTGATGGGGCTGCTGTGGCTGTCGACCGTGCCGCCAACCAATGCGCTGGTGGCGATCATGTTCGGCACCTCGCATCTGGGCCTTCTGGGCGGCGTGGTGTTCTTCTCGCACCAGATTGGCTCATTCCTCGGCGTCTGGCTCGGCGGCTACCTTTACGACCTGCTTGGCACCTATGACCCCGTCTGGTGGATGGGCGTCGTGCTCGGCCTGTTTGCCGCCGTGGTGCACTGGCCGATCCAGGAGCGGCCCGTCGCCCGACCGGCGCTCAACCCTGCGGAATAGGCTGGTCCTCTTCCGCCTCGTCCTTGCGCGCGCTCATCAGCATGCGCTGGTAGAACATGCCGATGCCGATCAGCACGGCTCCCAGCCCCATGAATGAGAGTGCGCGCAGCACGCCTTCCAGTTCACGCATGTCATAGAGGAACACCTTTGCGACCGCCGCGACCACCAGCACCGCAGAGCCCAGACGCAGAACGCGCGACTTGAAGCGCAGGCCTGCCGCCAGCACGACGACGCCGAGCGCCAGCCACACCGCGGAATAGGTGTAGGTTTCAAGCCCGCTCATGCCCTTCCACGCCCCGATGAACTCGCCATGGAACAGCCGGCGCACCGACAGGCTGATATAGGCAAAGCCGAGTGCGGCGGCAGCGGCAGCCAGCATGGTGACGTACCAGTCAGGCCGCAGCCCCTTGGCCCGCCACGCCAGTGCCGCCAACGCCAGCGCCGGCAGCAGATAGGCCAGCAGCAACAGGTTGAACACCGGAATCGCGCCGGTCGATTCGTTGGTGAGCAGCGGGTTCAGGCTGATCAGATGCGACAGCGCGATCGTCGCCACCGAGACGACGCCGAGGGCGATCGAACCCCACTGGAACACCGGACTCGGCGCACGTTTGTCGAGCGCCAGCATGATCGCGCCGCCACCGATCATGATCAGCGTGTAGATCGCCTGTTCGGCCAGCGTCGGCTCGCCCGGCTGAATGATGCCGCCATTCATGGCATGGCGCACCAGCATGGCCGCACCGACCAGTGCAAACAACGCCGCAAACGCTTCCATCATCAGGCGCGGCTTGCCGTCGGTGGTGCGCGCCAGTTGCCAGGCGGCAAAGCCGAATGCGAGCGCGGGCAGGAAATAGCCCGGCGTCAGCGCATTGACGACCGGGGTCGTCGACAGGAACTCCGCACCCGCAATCGTCGGATCGAAACCGATCCTGCC
>JBEBXE010000094.1:0-10172 GCA_040391705.1 Aerobium aerolatum | reverse complement strand
ATGGATCAGCTTGTCACATACGGCAAGATCGGATCCGGCGAAGCTGCCACCGGGCAGGAGGAAGCGGAAATTACCAGCGCAGCGCCGGAGTGCTCACAGGCTCGTCCCACAGCGCCGTCAGTTCATCGTCGAGCACCGTGACCGTCAGCGAGCAACCTGCCATTTCTAGCGAAGTGACAAAAGAGCCGACGAGGCTGCGCGCGACGCTGAGACCTTCGGCCTCGAGACGTTTGCGAGCGGCGTTGAACACCAGATAGAGCTCACCCGAAGGCGTGCCGCCAAAGCCGTTGACGAAGAGCAGGCATTTGCTGCCAGCCTCGGGCTTGAGATCGTCGAGGATCGCCTTGAGCAATTCGGCGACGATGGCGTCGGCAGAGGCCATCGGCGCGCGGCGGCGACCCGGCTCGCCATGAATGCCGACGCCGACCTCGATCTCGTCTTCTCCCAGCTGGAAGGTCGGGATGCCGGCTGCGGGTACGGTGCAGGAGGAGAGAGCAACGCCCATGCTGCGGGTTGCGGCATTGACGCGGGCGCCGAGAGCGACGAGGTCTGGCAGCGCCATGCCCTTTTCGGCGGCAGCGCCGAGGATTTTCTCGACCACCAGCGTTCCGGCAACCCCACGACGCCCGATGGTGTAGGACGAGTTGTCGACCGCCACGTCGTCATCAACCAGAACGCGCGCGACCTCGCCCTCGGCCATTTCCGCGGCCATCTCGAAGTTCATCACGTCGCCTTCGTAGTTCTTGACGATCAGGACGACACCGGCGCCTGTGTCGGCCGCCTCGATGGCGGCAAGGATACGGTCGGGAGTGGGCGAGGTGAAAATCGCGCCGGGAACCGCGGCATCGAGCATCCCCCGTCCGACAAAGCCGGCATGCAGGGGTTCGTGGCCCGATCCGCCGCCGGAGACGAGTGCGACTTTGGCCTGAGCAGGCGTGCGGCGTTGCACGAAGCGGCGGCCGGGGTCCATCGCGACCAGATCCGCGTGGGCGGCGGCAAAACCGTCAAGGCTTTCGTCGAGGACATTGGCGATGTCGTTGATCAGCTTCTTCATGAAGCATCCTCCTCCTGGCAGGCTATTTTTCCTGCAAAATCAGAATAATGTTGCGGGCCATGTCGCGTATGGCGTCATCCACCAGCCGGTTGGCGCGTTCGCTGCCCATGTCCGGCACAACGACCTGAATGGTGCGCCGTGCAACGCTGCCGCCGGACTGCTTGCGCTGATCAGGATGTGCCGCGTCATAAGCAGTCAGGAACTCGACCCGTTCTGTGGGTGAAAAATGGCAGACCTCGAAAATCGTATCGATGTGATGCGCCGGGACCGCCACCTTGTATGACAGGCTGCTGATCTGCGAGACAAAGGACCGGTTGGTTCCCAGGGCAACGGCCAGCCGCTGGCGTGTGCCCGATGGCCGGCTGTCCAGTATCCGGCGCAGAACTTCCTTGTATTGCCGGACGGGCTTGGGAATGCGCGGGCCGCTCATGCCTGCCCTGCCCTGTGATCGACGAGATCAAGGCCCGCAATGGTCGCCTTCACGGCCCCTCCCAATCCGTGTTGCACGGAGAGTGAACGCAGGCCGGCGGCGAGGAAATGCGGCACCATTCGCGGATCGCTGCCGGCGTCACCGCAAAGGCTCACCTCACGTCCGGTTGCGCGGCCATGTTCGACCACACGCGCGATGAGGGCCAGAACAGACGGGTCAATTGCGGAGCCGAGATGCGCAACCCCTGCCTCGTCGCGACTAACCGCGCAGGTATATTGCACCAGATCGTTGGATCCGATCGAGTAGAAATCGGCGTCAAAACGCTCTGGCGTGATGGCGACGGCCGGAACCTCGACCATGATGCCAAGCGCGGGACGGCCATGGTCCACGCCTGCGGCGGCAAGAGCGGTAATTTCGGCGTCGAGCAGTTCTCTTGCCGTGGTGATTTCGTCCGGCAACGTCACCATCGGCAACATGATCCTGAGCTTGCCGTAAGCTGCAGCGCGCGCCAGAGCGCGCAATTGCACACGGAACACCTCGGGTTGACGAAGCGAGAGACGGATGCCGCGTATCCCGAGGAAGGGATTGGCCTCATTGACGGCGGTATAACCTTTGATCGGCTTGTCGCCACCCGCATCCAGCGTTCGAACGGTGACGGGCTTTCCATCAGCCCATGTCAGGATGCGCCGGTATGTGGCAAACTGCGTTTCCTCGTCCATCAGTTTTTCGAGTTTGTCGAGGAAGAGTTCCGTCCGCACCAGACCTATGCCGTCGAAATGGCTCGGGTCAAGTCCATCAAGTTCTGCTGGATCGGCGATGGTCGCATGGATGGCTACCCGAACGCCGTTGCGACTGAGGGCCGGTTCGCCGGCCAGCGCCGCGCTCTGTTTACGGGCTGCCGAATCGGCTTCAAGGCGGGCCTTGCCCTCCGCCAGCCGCTCTGCGCCGGGGCCGGAAACGAGAATGCCAGTGGTTCCGTCGAGAAGAGCCGGTCCTTCGAGGTCCCGCAATTCGCCGGCCAGCCCCACCACCATCGGCAAGCCGCGACCCCGCGCCAGCATGGCGACATGGCTTGTCGGGCTGCCGTCGGTGAGAGCGATGCCGCAGCCGGCGCCCCAGCGCGCGGAGAGAAACTGGGAGGGTCTCAGATCCGAGGCGAGCAGAATAGCGCCCCTGGGAACCTGCAACACACCGCTTTGCACGCCCGTCAGAGCGGCGAGAACCCGGTCACGTATGTCCTGAAAATCGATGGCGCGTGCGCGGAAATATTCGTCGTCGGACACCTCATACGTGGCAATTTCGGCATTCATGACCTCTGTCCATGCGGCGACAGCCGATTGCCCGGCCTCTATCGCTTCAAAAGCGGGGCGGGCCAGTTCGTCGTCGCTGAGGAATGCCAGTTGCATGCCCACGATTTCTGCTTCTTCGCCGGAGAGCGTACCCTCAAGCTGAGACAGGTCTCCAATCGCCGTAGCAATGGCCTTGCGCAGGGCGTCAGCATCGCCCCCGGTCAGAGCAGCGTCCCCCTGAGTGGCCTCGCCACATGCGGCTCCCGTGGCTGGCCGCCAGATATACCCCAGAGCCAGACCTTTTGAAGCTGGAATGCCGGAGAAGACGATCTCAGCCATGCGCACCTTCACCGAAATTGCCGGCTACCAGCGCCAGAACCTCATCCAGTGCGCGTTGTGCATCTTCGCCCGCAGCACGCAACCAGAGCGTAGCGCCCTGCGGCGCCCGGAACCGCATCAGCTTGACAGGGCTCTTGGCGTCGACCCAGGGGCCGGCGCTGTCGGTCGCCACCTCGATGTTTGCGGTAAAGGACCGTGCCAATTGCGTGAGCTTGACCGAGGGACGGGCGTGCATGCCTGCGTCATTGGTCAGAACGGCGGAGGCGACGAGGTAGTCCTGCGACATCGAAGTTTCCTTACTGGGCCGAAAGCTCTTCGGCAACGGCCTGAACTTTTTCAAGTGAAGATCCGCCAGACGCTTCGGTGGCAGCGATGACGGCGCCCTCAACGATCGGGGCATTGCAGATCACGACCTTGCCCTGTCGTTCTGGCGGCAGCATTTCCATCGCCATCTCGCTGTTCGTCTCTGCCCCACCCAGATCGACGAGAATGGCGACGCCCGCGTCGCTCCAGGCCGCATCGATTGCGGCCATGATCCTGGCCACGCTGGTGCCGAGCCCGCCGGATTCGTCACCTCCGGCATAGGCCACGCTTACCTGGTCGCCGACCATCTGGCGGACCATGTCGGCGGCGCCTTCTGCTACCTTGGATGAGTGCGAGACGATCACAATTCCGACATTCATGCCGATTGCTCCTCCAGAACGGCGCAGACTGCGCCAATGATCAGTGATGACGACCGCGCGCCGGGGTCCATGTGGCCGACGGAGCGCTCGCCCAGAAAGGCTGCGCGGCCGCGCAGTGCCAGCATGGGTACAGTTGCTTCGGCAGCGTCGTGCGCGACACGCGCAACGGTGCCGGCGTCCGCTCCCGCATCAAGCGCTGCCGAGACGGGTGCCAGTACGTCCAGCATGGTCTTCTGGCCGGGTTCGGATTTGCCGCGGGCAGCAACAGCGGCAAGTGCGCGGGCGAAGCCCGCATTCAGCGCCGCCCGATCCGGTGCAGCATCCAATGATTTGCCCAGTTCCATGAAAAAGGTGCCGTAAAGCGGGCCGGAAGCCCCGCCCATCGACATCACCAGCGTCCGGCCAATTGCAGTCAGGGTTGCTGGCAGGGGCTGTTCGGCCAGTTTGTCGGCGTCGGCCATCACGGCGTCGAAGCCGCGCTTCATGCCCGCGCCGTGGTCGCCGTCGCCAATGGCCTGATCGAGTGCGGTCAACTCCTGCCAATGGCTGTCCACGGTGCCGACGGCAGCCTCGATCAGCCTGTAAAGCAGGTCACGGTCCATCTGCATCTCTCATCCTCCCAGATAGGCGCGACGGACTTCGTCATTGTCGCGCAGTTCGGCGGCCGTGCCCGCAACGGAGACATGTCCCTGTCTCAGCACATAGCCATGATCGGCGATGGACAGCGCCATATTCGCATTCTGCTCGACCATGAGGATGGTCAGGCCCTGCGCTTTCCATTTGGAGAGGATCTCATAGACATGGTCAACGAAGAGAGGCGACAGGCCCATGGACGGCTCGTCGATGCAGAGCAGCTTTGGCTTGCGCATCCAGGCACGGGCCATGGCGAGCATCTGCTGTTCACCTCCGGACATGGTGCCGGAAATCTGGTTGCGGCGCTCGGCGAGACGCGGAAACATCACCATGGCCTCTTCTATCTGCGCATCCAGAACCGCCTTCGGCTCACCCCGGCGCACGAAAGCGCCAAGCTTGAGATTGTCGAGCACGGTCATTTCCGAGAACATGCGACGGCCTTCGGGGATCGAGCCGATGCCGCGCTCGATCATCTGGTAGGCCGGACGGTTGTTGACGCTTTCGCCATCGAAAACGACCTCGCCCGAGGCCACCTTCACCAGCCCCAGAAGGGTCTTGACGGTGGTGGACTTGCCCGACGCGTTGCCGCCAAGGACCACCACTGTTTCACCCGGCATGACGGTGACGTTGACACCAAAGAGCGCCTGCACCGGGCCGTAGAACACATCCACATTGGTCAGTGAGGCAAGCGGGGTTTTCTTCGGGGTATCAGTCATCGGCATTCACCTTTCCGAATGCGGCGGCTGTGCGTCGCGTGCCGAGATAGGCTTCGATGACGCGCGGATCTTCCAACGCTGCTTCGGGGCGCGCATCTACAATGGCCGTGCCCATGGCCATGACGATGCAGCGCTCTGCCAGCTGGCGCACGACCTGCAACTTGTGCTCGACCATGACAATGGTCATGTCGGGCCGTCTGCGCCGCAGATCCGCCAGCACCTCGGTCAGTTCGTCGGTCTCGGTCGGGTTCATGCCTGCTGCAGGTTCATCCAGCAACAGAATGTCCGGGTCCTGCACCAGCGCGCGGGCAATCTCCAGACGCCGGCGATTGGCGTAGGACAGGGAAAAGGCCTGTTCGTTGCGGCGCGGCAGAAGCCGGTCGCCGAACATCGCCATCACCTCTTCCACACGCTTTTCGGATGCTGCGATCCGCGCCTGATAGGCGGGGAGGCGAAGAAGCGCGGAGATCAGTTCGGTCACCGGTCCATATTTGCGCGGGGCACGGCCGCCTCCGATCAGGCCAACCTGAGTGCCGACCATGATGCTGTCGCGAATGGTCAGCATCGGGAAGACGCGGCTGGTCTGGAAGGTGCGAGAGATGCCCAGTGCGTTGATCGCCTCCGGCCGCAACCTGTCGATGCGCCGGTCGCCAAGCAGGATTTCGCCTTCACTGGGCCGAATGATGCCGCTGATCATCTGCAGCAGGGTCGACTTGCCGGCCCCGTTAGGCCCCACGACGGCGAGGAATTCGCCCTTGGGGATCGTGAAGTCCAGCGCGTTGGCGGCGACCACGCCGCCAAAACGCCGGCTGACCTTGTTGATGGTCAGCGTGCCTGGCTGGTTCTGGTTTGCGTTTGTGTTCATCGGGTTCCTGCCAGTCCCTGCGGACGGAAGCGCAGAAGAAGGAGAAGGATGAGGCCATAGGCGACCATGCGGTATTCGGCGAATTCGCGCAGAACTTCAGGCAGCAATGCAAGCACCACGCCTCCGATCAGCGCCCCGGTAATGTTTCCGAGCCCACCCAGCACGATCATGGAGATCAGCACGATGGACGTGTCGATGATGAAGCTGTCGGGGCTGACGAAGTTCTGGAGGAACGCGAACTGTGCGCCAGCCAGACCGGCAAGGAAGCCGGAGACGAGAAATGCCAGCGTCAGGTAGCGTGCCACGGGGACTCCGGAGGCATGAGCCGCCAGCCTGTCTTCGCGAATAGCGCGCCACGTCCTGCCAATCGGCGAGTTCAGCACCGCAAAGGCGACGGCCACGACGATGCCGAGCACCACAAGCGCCTGCCAGTACTGGGCCGACAGTGAACGCATGTCGAGCCCGCCGATGAACAGCGATGGCCGCTGCACGCCGGGTATGCCCATGGGCCCGCGGGTCAGGTCGACCCAGTTGAGGCACACGAGATAGACGATCTGCCCGATGGCGAGTGTCGCAAGGCCGACGGTATGGCCCGAGAGGCGCAGCGTCGGCGCGTAGAGCACTGCCGCGAACACCGCACCCGCCACGCCGGCGAACAGGAACGCGGCTTCTGCCGGAATGCTCCAGGCTACGCTCGCCAGCGCTGCGGCATAGGCGCCGACGCCGAAGAACGCGGCATGGCCGATGGAGATGACGCCCGCCGAACCCGTCAGCAGCGTGAGCGAGACGGCCAGCATTGCGTAGATCGCGGCCTGCACGCCGATCTGCATCAGGTAGTTAGAACCGCTCAGCACCGGCAGCAGGGCAAAGAGTGCGATGACGCCAAGCAGAACAGGCAGGGGCGCATCGATGACACGCTGTTTGGTCCTGCCGGTCGAGCCGGCCATGGATGCAACGACGGAGGTTGTGGGAATGCCGCCCGATGCGCCAGATGCGCCGCCGAGGGCGTCGAGCGACTTGTTGCCGAACAGACCATGCGGGCGCACGATGAGAACGAGCAGCAACACGCTGAAGGCGGTGACATCGCGCCAGCCTTCGCCGACATAGCCCGAAGCCAGGCTTTCAAAAATGCCGAGCAGCATGCCGCCGACAATAGCGCCGGGAACCGAGGAGAGGCCACCGAGCAGCGCCGCCGCGAAGCCTTTGAGGCCGAAGGGAATGCCCATCTGCGGGAAGACCGACAGGTAGTACATGCCGATCAGCACGCCGGCCAGCGCGCCAAGGGCACCGGCAAGGCCGAAGGAGAACTGGCGCATCAGCGGAACGTTGATGCCCATCTGTTGCGCGGCTTCCGGGTCCTGGGCGGTGGCGCGCAGCGCCTTGCCTGTCCAGGTTCGTGAGAGGAACAGCATCAGCGCCGCCATGACGACCAGCGACAAGACGACGATCAGTATATCGACGCCGGTAATGTATGCTGAGCCGATCAGGATCACGAAGCTTGAAAGAGGGGAAGGAAAAGACTGGATTTCCGCAGACCAGATCATTTCTGCGCCTGCATCGAAGATGATGGCGATCGCCAGCGTCGACAGAAGCGGAGCGATATAGGGCGCATTCTGGAGCGGGCGCAGAGCCAGTTTCTCGATGAGCATGCCCGTCACCGTGGTGATGGCAATCGCCAGCGGTATGGCTAACGCCAGCGGCACATGGAGCCGCACCATGGTGAAGGTCAGGAACGCACCCAGCATCAAAAGGGCGCCCTGGGCGAAATTGATGATATTGGCGACGCCGAACACAAGGCTGAAGCCGAGTGCAATCATGGCGTACACGAAGCCGATCACGATCCCGTTAAGGACCTGACTGAAAAAGAGTTCCAACATGGGAGGGAAACCTCAAGGGGTCACGGGCAGATCGTCGGAGGGCCTTTTGAAGGCCCTCCGGAATATCAGGCGCCGGGGGAGATCACTTAAGCAGCGTGTAAGCGCCATTCTGGATCTTGAGAATCGTCAGGTCCTTGGCAGGTGTTCCATCAACGAATTCGGTAACGCCGGTAACGCCGTCAAACGGCGGCAGGTTGTCGATGGCGTCACGCAGGGCTTCGCGGGTAATCGGCTGACCTGCATCGGCAAGGGCCTTGGCGCCGGCAGCAGCGATGGAGATGGCGTCGTAGGCATAGGCAGCCCAGAGGTCCGGTTCGCGGCCGAACTTGGCGCTGTATTCTTCCACGAACTTGGCCTTCGACGGGTCGCCCGGGAAGAAGTAGGTGGTGGTGATGACACCGTTGGCTGCATCGCCGGCCAGCGTGATCAGCTCCGGATTGTAGAGGGTTTCCGGGCCGATGACCGGCGTTTCGAGGCCCGCCTGGCGCAGCTGCTGCAGGAAGGTGGCCGACGGGCCGTAATGGCTGGCCAGAAGGATGGCGTCCACATTGGCCTGACGCAGCTTGGTCACCAGCGGACGGAAGTCGCGGGCGTCGGGAAGCATGGCTTCAAACACCGGAACTTCCGAACCGTCGGCTTCGAGCGCCTTCTTGGTCGCGTTGCCGACGAAGATGCCCCAGTCGTCCTGGAAGTAGATGATGGCCACGCGCTCATGCGGCGCGTTCTCTTCCAGCGTCTTCACATAGATCAGGGACATGGTGTCCTGAGTGTTGGGAATACGGAACTGGTATTTGGAGATCTTGGTATAGTCCGGATGCGAGGATGACGGGCTGACCTGCGGTACGCCGGCCGCGGCAAAGATTTCGCCGGCCGCGATGGAGTTGCCGCTGGTGAACGAGCCGATGGCCGCCACGACATCCTTGTTCTCGGAGAACTTCTGCGCGATCGCGGTCGCCTGCATCGGCTCGCCACGATCGTCTTCGGTCAGGACGACCAGCGGCTTGCCACCAATGCCGCCGCTTTCGTTCGTCTGCTCGACAAACAGCTCGACCGCTTCCTTGAAGCGCTCGCCATTGGCACCGAAGCGACCGGTCAACGGTGCGAAGAAGCCGAAAGTCACGTTCTCCTGCGACTGCGCCAATGCAGGGGTGCTTGCCCCCTGCATCAGCGTCGCCGCTACTGCCATTGCCAGGCCGGTCCTTGCCAGCCAGTTCATACGATGCGTCATGACTTCCCCTTTTTTGTTCATGTTCACAAGCCGCCTCCCACCGGGAACACGGTTATTTCTAGGCGAGCCGCAAGGTCAGCGGCACGCCCGGGCTGGTCCAGGTCTTGACGGCGGCCAGCTCCATTTCGGTCGCCCCTTCGATGATCTCTCCGCAATAGGAAAGCTCGAAAGGCTCCGGCGACACGTCATCGCCGTAATAGATGCAGATCTGCTGGCGCGGGCCGTAGAAGCAGACCGAACCGCCGGCCGTGCCCTTGGCGGCGCGACGCTCCTTGCAGATTTCCGTCAGCGTCTGCGGCTTTTCGTTGGGCATCACCACCGGCAGGCAGAAATAGAGCAGGTCGCCCACGATCTTGCCGTGCTGGGCAATGCTGGTGACCGGCAATATCTTGCGCAGCGCTTCGGCCACCGCCGGATAGCGATCCTCCCAGATTTCGATGGTACAGGTGTCGCGCCCGGCCATGTTGAGGATCAGCTTCATGACTTTGCTCCCATTTCCAGACCATCGGCGTTGCGCGTACCATAGCCGGCGCGCATGAAGCCGGTGCAGACGCCCCAGGGAAAGGCAGCGTCGAGCCAGACATGGACGCGGTTGGCATAGGCCAGGGCCGCGTCGGTCAGGCGCTGAAGTTCGGCCAGATCCTGCGCGGTCTGGGCAAGCCCGATATAAGTGCGGACGAGGCCGGCGGCGTGCTCGAGCCCGAACAGCTCGAAGAAGCCCGCCTTGCGGCCCACCAGTTCCGAGATCATGACCTTGAGCGTCGCCAGATCGGTGTCCGGGCGGTCGCACATCAGGTGAATGACCCAGAGCGTTTCGTCGGCCAGCGAGCGGGCTGTGCCTTCCGCGAAGATCAGGGGGGTCAGATATTGCCCTCTGGATCCGACGCCCTGCACGCTTTCCCCGCGTGAGAGGACGCGAATTTCCTCAGGCTGGGTCAGCCAGATAGCCTCGCATTCCCGTCCGAATAGCGTAATGGCCTCGTCTATGGTCATGCATCCTCCGATCACGATGTGCCATGTTAAGTCACATATTTAGTAACTCAACAAATTCGTAGCGC
>JBEBXE010000093.1:0-10195 GCA_040391705.1 Aerobium aerolatum | reverse complement strand
CTGTGGCTCGGCTTCCACAAATGCTCGCAGGACGATTATCTCGACATGGTCGACGGCTACGCCACCCATTTCGGGCTGGACGTGCCGGCCGACGAACTGCGCCGCGACGCGCTCGAATGGGCCACCACACGCGGCAGCCGCTCGGGACGTGTCGCCTGGCAATTCATCCAGGATCTGGCCGGACGGTTGGGCAAAGTCCTGGACTGAGACGGCCTCCCTTCGGGGGGCCATGGCCGAATGAAAAATGCCCGCCATCGAGGGCGGGCAAATTCAGCAGGCCGGACTGGAGACGACGGCCGCCAGGTTATTTTGTTGTGATCGCGTGACCGCGTCCTATTCGAGATAGGATGCCGGGTTGATCGGCGTGGAATCCTTGCGCACCTCGAAGTGCAGCTTCGGGCTATCCGCCGATCCGCTCATTCCCGAGACCGCGATCTCGTCGCCACGGCGCACCTTCTGGCCGCGCTGGACGTTCAACTGGCTGGCGTGGCCGTAAACGGTCACCAGACCATTTTCGTGGCGCACCAGAACGGTGTTGCCGAATTCCTTCAGCCCGTCGCCGGCATAGATGACGACGCCGTTTTCCGCAGCGCGGATCGCGGTGCCGCTCGGCACGGCAATGTCGATGCCATCATTCTTCTTGCCGCCGCCGCTGGCGCCGAAGCCGGAGATGACGCGACCGCGTACCGGCCAGCGCATGCGCGAGATGCCGCTTGCGTTGGGCGCCTTCGTGGTGGTGTCGAGCGCGGCCTGCTGGATGACCTTGTCGGCCTGCTGGCGCGGCGGCGTGTAGGCCCCTGCGGCCTGCTGACCGGCGGCAGGAACCGATGCGGTCACCGTCGAGTCGGTCGCGGGCTTGGCTGCCACCTGCGTTGGCGCTGCGCCGCCTGCCGGGATCACCAGCTTCTGGCCGATGCGGATTACCCCGTCATTAAGCCCGTTGGCCTGCTTGAGCGCGGTGGTCGTCGTGCCATTGCGGCGTGCGATTGCAGCCAGCGTATCGCCGGAGACGACCGTATAGCCATTTGACGCCGGTGCGCCGGTGTTCTGATTGCTGCCGGTAGCTGTCGTCGGCGCTTGCTGACGGTCATCGACCCTCGGCTGCTGCGGCAACACCGCCATGCGGTCGCCGGGCGCCTGACTTGGCACCGGAACGCGGCCAGCCGGCACATCATGGCGCGTGCCGGTGGACGAACGTGCGTCAGCGACATTCGGGTTTGCGTCCGGGGCGCTGACTGGGGCGCGTGCCGAATGCACATAGGTCGGAATGATCACCTGCTGCCCGGCCGCCAGCGCGCTGGGGCCGCTCAGGCCGTTGGCCTTGATGATCGCGTCAGCGGGAACGCCGAAGCGCCGCGACAGATTGTAGACGGTCTCGCCCTGCTTGACGCTGACCTGCGTGCCCCCTGCCCGCGACCAGCCGCCATCTCCGTTCGAAGCGACGGCGACGGGAGCCTGCTGCTGCGGATCGGCAAAGACAGGAGCGGTCGCCTGAACAGGCGCTGGCTGCTGAACCGGCGCGGGCTGGCGCATTTGCGCTACCGATCCCGTCACCGTGGTGTCGAGGCTGGAACGCGTCACCGCTGGGGCGAGCGCTGCACCACCCGTCACAGCCTGGCGAACCGGGCTCTGATAGGTCGGCTGCTGTGCCGCGACCGGGTAGGAATTCTGTACCGGATAAGAATTTTGGGCCGGATAGGAATTCTGCGCCGGGTACGGGTTCTGGGCTGGATAGCCTCCCCCGACATTGCCCTGCGGTCGAGGCGAAAGCCCCGCCCGGCTGAGAATGCCACCGCCGCGCTGCTGCGCCACAGATCCCGTCGACATCCGATCAACCTGCGCATAATCGCCGGGATAGGCCTGCTGAACTGGAGCAGCCTGCGGCGCGCGGGTCGAACCCGTCATAAGGGAATCTTGAAAACGCGTGACGTCGGAGCTGCAACCTGCAGCAAGTCCGCCGACCATGAAAACCGCGGCGCCACGCAACAGGGCCCGCCGGTATTTGCCTGAAATTGCCAACCGCATCACACTACCCGATACCCATACCAACTCATGGCATGATTAAAGCGTGTTAATATTACCGGTCGGTTAAGTTCCGCATTTTAATCTCATCGGAGGCGATAAGGCCCTCAGATCGCCGCGGCCAGCCCGGTCGCCATCGGCTGCAGGCGGACATTGGCAATCACGTCTCGATCGAATCGGCTGCCAAGCTTGACCAGCCGCTCCATCACCTGAATGTCTTCAGCCGGACCGATCGGCGCAATCATGATGCCGCCGGTGGCCAACTGGTCGACGAACCCGCGCGGCAGGCTCTCATAGGCGGCCCACGCAACGATGCGGTCGAACGGACCTTCGGCCATCGCGCCCTGCGCCCCGTCTGCCTGCCGGACGATGACGTTGGTGACGCCCAGTGTCTCGTGGCGCTGGCGGGCTTTCTCCACCAGCGTCTTGAAACGATCCAAAGTCAGGACACGGGCGGTCATCCGCCCTATCACTGCCGAGGTGAAGCCCGATCCGGTGCCGATTTCCAGCACCCGATGGCCGGGTTCAAGGTCGAGCGCCGCCAGCACGCGCATCTGCAGGTCGAGACCTTCGATGGTTTCGCCGCATTCGATCGGGACCATGCGGTCCGACCAGGCATCGGCGCGCCACTGCGTCGGCATGAAATCCAGCCGCGGCGTCGCCTCCACCGCGGCCATCAACGCGCGGTGGTCGATGCCTGCGGCGCGCATGCGCAGCACAAAGGCTGCAAAACGTTCTCGTTCAGCCTCATCCATGCTCATGCGATCGCCCTGCTCACGCCAGCGCCTTGGCGATCTGCTCCTTCACCGCATAGGCGGTGAGGTCCAGATGCAGCGGCGTTACCGAAATGTGGTCGGCCTTGAGCGCAGCAAGGTCGGAGCCTTCGCGAATATCCGTCGCCTCGCGCCCGAAACGCAGCCAGTAATACGGAAAGCCGCGCCCGTCCTTGCGCTCGTCCAGCCACAGGCCATGGGTGATCTTGCCCTGGCTGGTGACCGACACGCCCTTGACGTCCTCAGCGGGGCAATTGGGGAAGTTGAGATTGAGGAACACATTGTCGGGAAGCGACAGCTTGATCAGCTTTTCCAGCAGCTTGGGCGCGTGCTTTTCAGTGGTGTCCCACAGCACTGTCCGGCCATCTTCCGTCACTGAATAGCCCTGGCTCAGCGCGATCGAGCGGATGCCGAGCAGCGTGCCTTCCATCGCCCCGGCGATCGTTCCCGAATAAGTCACGTCGTCGGCAACGTTGGAGCCAGAATTGACCCCGGACAGAATCAGGTCCGGCGCGTCCGGCATCAGCTTGCGCACGCCCATGATGACGCAATCGGTCGGGGTGCCGCGCACCGCAAAGCGCTTGTCACCGAGCTTGCGCACGCGCAGCGGCTCCGACAGCGACAGCGAATGCGCAAAGCCGGACTGATCGGTTTCTGGTGCCACGACCCACACATCGTCGGAAAAGGTGCGTGCGATCCGCTCCAGAACCTGAAGGCCCTCGGCGTGGATACCATCGTCATTGGTCAGGAGAATACGCATCACGCCGCCTCAATCTTCTCAAGTCCGCCCATATAGGGCCGCAACACGTCCGGCACAGAAATCGAGCCGTCATCGTTCTGGTAGTTCTCGATCACCCCGATCAGCGCGCGCCCAACCGCGATGCCCGAGCCGTTGAGCGTGTGGACGAACGCGGTGCCCTTGCCGTCGGCGGCGCGGTAGCGCGCATTCATACGCCGCGCCTGGAAGTCGCCGCAGACCGAGCAGGACGAAATTTCGCGGTAGGTGTTCTGACCGGGCAGCCACACCTCGATATCGTGGGTTTTGCGTGCGCCGAATCCCATGTCGCCGGTGCACAGCACAACGGTACGGAATGGCAGTCCAAGGCGCTTCAGCACCGTTTCGGCGCATTCGGTCATGCGCTCGTGCTCAGCGAGCGAGCTGTCGGCGTCGGTGATCGACACCATCTCGACCTTGTAGAACTGGTGCTGGCGCAGCATGCCGCGCGTGTCGCGCCCGGCGGACCCGGCTTCCGAACGGAAGCACGGCGTCAGCGCGGTGAAGCGCAACGGCAGCTTGTCGCCGGCGACGATTTCCTCGCGCACGAGATTGGTCAGCGGCACTTCCGAGGTCGGGATCAAGGCAAGACGGCCATCGCCATGCTGGGCGAAGAACAGGTCTTCCTCGAATTTCGGCAGCTGGTTGGTGCCAAACAGCGCTTCGTCGCGCACCAGCAGAGGCGGGTTGACCTCGGTGTAGCCGTGTTCGGTGGTGTGCAGGTCGAGCATGAACTGGCCGAGCGCACGCTCCAGACGCGCCAGCTTGCCGGTCAGCACGGTGAAGCGCGAGCCGGAAATCTTGGCAGCGCGTTCGAAATCCATATAGCCGAGCGCTTCGCCGATCTCGAAATGCTCCTTCGGCGCGGCAATCTTGCGCGCTTCGCCGACGCGACGGATTTCGACATTGTCGTTTTCATCGCGACCGGTCGGCACATCGTCGTAGGGAAGGTTGGGAATGACGGCCAGCGCGTCATTCAGCGCCTTGTCGAGGTCGCGTGCCGCGCTTTCGCCGGTCTGCACGAACCCCTTGAGCTCCGAGACCTCGGCCTTGAGCCGGTCAGCCGTTGCGGCGTCCTTGGCCGCCATCGCCTTGCCGATTTCCTTCGACGCGGCATTCTGGCGCGCCTGCGCGTCCTGCAACTGTGTCAGGTGGCTGCGGCGGGCTTCGTCTCTGGCAATGAGATCATCGACAACGGATCGCGAGGCCTCCACCGACTGGCCGCGCTTGACGAGCGCGTCTGCAAGAGCCTGCGGGTTTTCACGGATCCATCGGATGTCGAGCATGGGTTTCTGTCCTCAAATAGCCGAAAAATGGCGTCTGAGGGGGTAAACCGCAAATGGCTTCGACGCAAGCGTCTGCGTAGCCGGTAAAGGCAACGCAGACGCGCGTCGAAGGGATAATCAGACCAAGCGGCTCTGTACGACAGCCGCGTTGATGAAGCTGGCAAACAGCGGATGCGGCTCGAACGGCTTCGACTTCAGTTCCGGATGGTACTGGACGCCGATGAACCACGGATGGTCGGCATATTCGACCGTTTCCGGCAAAATGCCATCCGGCGACATGCCGGAAAACACCAGACCGCACGCCTCGAGACGTTCCTTGTAGTCGACGTTCACCTCGTAGCGATGACGGTGACGCTCGGAAATGTCGGTGCCGCCGTAGATGTCGGCAATCTTGGTGCCTTCCTTCAGCGTCGCCTTGTAGGCGCCCAGACGCATCGTGCCGCCGAGATCGCCGGACGCGCGACGCTTTTCGAGCATGTTGCCCTTCAGCCATTCGGTCATCAGGCCGACGACGGGTTCCTTGGTCGCACCGAATTCGGACGACGAGGCATTTTCGATGCCGGCAAGCGAGCGTGCCGCCTCGATGCAGGCCATCTGCATGCCGAAGCAGATGCCGAAATACGGCACCTTGCGCTCACGGGCAAAGCGCGCGGCGGCAATCTTGCCTTCCGCCCCGCGCGCGCCGAAACCGCCGGGCACGAGAATGCCGTGCACCTTTTCGAGCCATGGCGACGGATCTTCCTTCTCGAAGATCTCGCTCTCGATCCACTCCAGCTTGACGCGGACGCGATTGGCCATGCCGCCATGCGACAGCGCCTCGATCAGCGATTTGTAGGCGTCCTTGAGGCCGGTATACTTGCCGACGATGGCAATGGTGACCTCGCCTTCCGGATTGTGAATCCGCTCGGACACTTCCTGCCAGCGCTCCATGCGCGGCTTGGGCGCCGGGTCGATGCCGAACGCGGCCAGCACTTCGCTGTCGAGGCCTTCCTTGTGGTAGGCCATCGGCACGTCGTAGATGTGGGCAACGTCGAGCGCCTGGATGACCGCAGACTCGCGCACATTGCAGAACAGCGACATCTTGCGCCGCTCTTCCTTCGGGATCTCGCGGTCGGCGCGCACCAGCAGAATGTCGGGCGCAATACCGATCGAGCGCAGTTCCTTGACCGAATGCTGGGTCGGCTTGGTCTTCAACTCGCCCGCTGCCGGAATCCACGGCATCAATGTCAGGTGGATGTAGATCGCCTGGCCGCGCGGCAGGTCGTTGCCGATCTGACGGATCGATTCGAGGAACGGCATCGCTTCGATGTCGCCGACGGTGCCGCCGATCTCGCACAGGACGAAGTCGAAATCGTCATTGTCGGCGAGGACGAAATTCTTGATCTCGTCGGTGACGTGCGGGATTACCTGCACGGTCGCGCCGAGATAATCGCCGCGTCGCTCGCGCTCAATGATGTTCTTGTAGATGCGGCCGGTGGTGATGTTGTCCTGCTGGTTGGCAGAACGACCGGTGAACCGCTCATAGTGACCAAGGTCGAGGTCGGTCTCAGCGCCGTCGTCGGTGACAAACACCTCGCCGTGCTGGTAGGGCGACATCGTGCCCGGATCGACATTCAGATAGGGGTCGAGCTTGCGTATCCGCACACGGTAGCCACGCGCCTGCAACAGAGCTCCGAGAGCCGCTGCAGCGATGCCTTTGCCGAGTGAGGAGACCACGCCGCCGGTGATGAAAACATATCGCGCCATGGGAGTCGTCGCTTAGCCTTCTGCGATTGATTCCGCCAGAAGAAAATGACTTCTCACGGATTTCATCGTTACATTTGCACAAAAGAAAAGGGCCGACACGGGCCGGCCCCTGGGCTTATCATATATCAGCGGCCTTTACTGGCCGCTTGGAACCTGCGGCTGTGCAGGCTCTGCGGGCGTCGTTTCGCCACCACCAAGCTGGTCGAGGATACCGCCGCTTCCGGATGGCGCACCCTGCTGGGTAGCAGCCGGAATCCGGTCGAAGATATCATGCGGGCGTTCGCCGTAGCGCGCCAGCAGCGACAGGGACAGGGAGGTCGCGAAGAACGCAACTGCCAGAATCGCGGTGGTACGGGTCAGCGCGTTGGCCGCGCCGCGTGCCGTCATGAACCCCGAGCCGCCGCCGATGCCAAGACCGCCGCCTTCAGAACGCTGCAGAAGGACGACACCGACCAGCGCGAGAACGACCATCAAGTGAATGACGATGAGAATAGTCTGCATTCTTCAATCCGGATTTGTTGGGCGGCGCCCGATCATGGCTGGACCGCGGCTCAATACACGCCTTTGCCGCGCTTTCCAACCCATATGGGTTTGGTAATCGGCGCAAAAAAGACATATACGCGAAAAACGACGACTAGATGGCGCGATATGCTTCGGCAATGCCGAGAAAATCGGACGCCTTGAGGCTCGCACCACCGACCAGAGCGCCATCGACATTGGCGACGCCCATCAATTCCACGGCATTGGATGGCTTGACCGAGCCACCATAGAGGATGCGCATGCGGTTTGCCGCATCACCGATGCAGGCCTTCAGCTCCGCCCGTATATGCGCGTGCGCGGCCGCGACGTCGGCAGCCGACGGCGTCAGCCCGGTGCCGATGGCCCAGACCGGTTCGTAGGCGACCACTGCATTCGCGTGCGTCGCGCTGGCAGGCACCGAACCGGCGATCTGGCGCGACAGCACGTCCAGCGTGCGCCCGGCTTCCCGCTCTGCGTTGGTCTCGCCGATGCAGATGATGGCAACCATGCCGGCGCGCCACGCGGCTTGCGCCTTGGCATTCACGACCGCGTCGCTCTCGCCGTGATCGGTGCGCCGCTCGGAATGGCCAACAATCACGAACGATGCGCCGGCGTCCTTGAGCATTTCAGCAGAGATGTCGCCGGTATGGGCGCCGTTCTCCTGCGCGTGGCAATCCTGGCCGCCCGATTTGACCGGAGTGCGGTTGAGGATGTCCGAGGCGCGTCCCAGAAGCGTTGCCGGCACGCAAACCAGAGCATCGAGCTCGGTCTCGAGCCCGCTCATGAAGCCATTGCCAATAGCGACAATCTCGGCGAGCGAGGCGCTGGTGCCGTTCATCTTCCAGTTGCCTGCGACAAGCGGGCGAATACCGGGTGTCATGGTCACTTTTCCTTCTCTTGGCCGTGAGACTGGGCTTTCCTATCAAAAACGGGCTACAAAGCAATCGACACGAGCGGGGAAGGACGGTATTGCCGTTGACCGCTCGACACCCTTCGACATTTCAAAGGCTAACCGGAAGACGATATGCTCACAGTACTCCGTAACGCAGCTGGCTCCTGGGTCGCAAAAATCCTTCTCGGACTGCTGGTCCTCAGCTTTGCCATCTGGGGTATTTCTGGTCAGATTTTTGGGGGCCTTGGCTCCAATGTCGTGGTTGTCGGCGACACCCGCGTTTCCGTGCTCGAATACCGCCTCGCCTACGACCGCCAGGTGTCGCAGTTGTCCCAGCAGTTCGGACAGCCGATCACCCGCGAACAGGCGCAGGCCTTTGGCGTGGACAATCAGGTGCTTTCGCAGCTGGTTGCCGGCGCCGTCCTCGACGAGCAGGCCCGCGAGATGCGCCTCGGCCTGTCGCGCGACCGCCTCGCATTGCTGACCGCAGAAGACCCGGCGTTCCAGGGTGCCAACGGCCAGTTTGACCGCACGCAGTTCGAGTGGGTGCTGCGCCAGATCGGCATGCGCCCACAGGATTACCTGAAGAATCGCGAGCAGGTCGCTGTTCGCCAGCAGATCGTTGAAGCCGTTTCCGACGGCATCGCAGCGCCGGATACGTTCCTGCGCGCCGTGTCGCTGTATCAGAAGGAAGACCGCACGGTCGAATATCTGGTGCTGCCGCGCACGCTGGTGGAACCGATCGACGCGCCGAGCGACCAGCAGATGCAGGCATGGTTCGACGCCAACAAGGCCAACTACGCCGCACCCGAATATCGCCGCCTCGCCTATGTGAAGCTGGAGCCTGAAGACATTGCCGACCCGTCGTCGGTGACCGACGAGCAGATCCGCGCCGCCTACGACCGCACCATCGATCGCTTCACGACCGCCGAACGCCGGCGTATCGAACAGCTCGTGTTTGCCGATGAAGCCGCGGCCACTGCCGCGCTCGACAAGATTCGCGGTGGCGCGTCCTTCGAGGACATCGTTGCCGAACAGGGCAAGACCATTGGCGACGCCCTGCTGGGCACATTCGAAAAGGCGCGGATTGCCGATCCTGCCATCGCAGACGCCGCTTTCGCCCTCGCCCAGGGCGAAGTCAGCAATGTCGTGGCCGGCACATTCGGCCCGATCCTGCTGCGCGTTGCGGCGATCGAACCGGAGAACGTGCGTCCTTTCGATACCGTCAAGCAGGAAATCCGCGAGGAAATCGCCATCGACGAAGCCCACCGCGTCCTCACCCAGGTCTATGATGCCTATGAAGATGCGCGCGCAGCCGGCGAGTCGCTGCACGAAGCCGCCGCCAAGCAGAAGCTCACGGTAACAACTGTCGAGGCCGTCGACATCACCGGGAAAACCCCGGACGGAACCACGCTGACCGACCTGCCGCTGTCGACCACGCTGCTGCGTGACGTCTTCGACACCGAGGTCGGCGTTGAAAACCCGCCGCTGAGCCTCGGCTCGACCGGCTACGTCTTCTTCGAAGTCGAGGGCATCACCCCGGCGCGCGACCGTCCGCTGGATGAAGTCCGCGATCAGGTGGCAGCCGACTGGACCAACAACGAGCGCACCACCCGTCTTGTGACGCGCGCTGCCGAAATCCAGAAGGAAATCACCGACGGCAAGCCATTTGCCGAGCTGGCCACCAGCCTCGGTTTCGAACTCCAGACCCGCCGTGGCCTGAAGCGCGACGCCAACGACGCTGATTTCGGCAATGCAGGCGTTGCCGCAGCCTTCGGCATCGGGCGTGGCGAAACCGGTTTCGTACAGGCCCCGGATGGCGAATCGCAGATCGTTTTCCGCGTTGCTGAAGTCGTGCAGCCGCTCGACGCCGGACCGGACTCGCTGCCGGAAGACGTGCGCAAGCGCTTTGCCTCCGGCGTCGGCGACGACCTGCTCGAGCAGATGGTGACGATGCTGCAGAGCCAGTATTCGGTGGCAATCGACCGTAACGCCATCCAGCAGGCACTGAGCTTCTGAGGCGAGCGATGACTGACTTCAAGGCGCATATCGCGAAAGTTGCCGACGGCAAGCCCCTCACCTTTGAGGAAGCGCGCCAGGCGTTCAACATCATGATGTCCGGCGAGGCGACGCCGAGCCAGATCGGCGGCTTCCTGATGGCGCTGCGCACGCGCGGCGAGAC
>JBEBXE010000092.1:0-10270 GCA_040391705.1 Aerobium aerolatum | reverse complement strand
GGCAGTTGAGGCCCGCCGCGCTTTCTGAATGGGTCCCGGCTCTCGCTGCGCTCGGCCGGGATGACGGAGGGCCTGAAGTTATGGCGCGGGGATGAGGCCGCCCATGCGGCAGACTTCTTCCCATTCGTCGCGTTTTACCGGCTGGACCGAGAGGCGCATCGAGGTGACCAGGGCCATGTCGGCGAGCAGCGGGTTGGCCTTGACGTCCTTGAGGGTGACGGATTTGGGCATGTCGCGCACCGCCTTGATGTCGACGCACTCCCAGCGATGGTCGGTGGTCGAGGAATCGGGGTGGATGAGCTGGCAGATCTCGACGATGCCGACGACTTCAAGCCCGATATTGGAGTGGTAGAAGAAGCCGAGGTCGCCGAGCTGCATGGCGCGCATGTTGTTGCGGGCCTGATAGTTGCGCACGCCGGTCCATTCCTCGCCGGCCTCGCCCTTGGCTTTCTGCATCTCCCACGACCAGACGTCGGGCTCCGACTTGAACAGCCAGTACTGCATTATTTGGCCTCCGGCGCGTTGAACACCCAGGCCCAGGGCAGGATCTCGACCGAGGCGAACAGGCCGGCCTTGGCGTAGGGATCGTTGGCGGCCAGCGCTTCGGCGGCGGCGCGGTCTTCGACCTCGACGGTGACGAGGCTGCCGAGCGGCTTGCCGTCTTCACCGAGGAACGGGCCGGCATATTTCAGCTTGCCGGCGGCGTTGAGGCCGTTGAGATAGTCGACATGGGCCGGGCGATTGTCCATGCGGACTTGCAGATGGCCGGGCTTGTCCTTGCAGATGATGGCGAAAAACATTGTCGTCTCCCTTAGGCTTGGGTGTGGTCCTGTTCGCTCTTGAGCGGTCGCGCCATCAGGGCGGCGACAGCCTGCTGGATGGTGGTCTGGCCCTTGAGCAGCTGATCGACGGCTTCGATGATCGGCGCGGCGACGCCCTGATCGCGGGCGATGCGGGCAGCGATTTCGGCGGTGGCAGCCCCCTCGGCCAGCGGCCTTCCGTCGAGCGCGTCGCCGCGTCCCAACGCCAGGCCGTAGGCGAAATTGCGCGACTGGGTCGAACCGCAGGACAGGATCAGGTCGCCGAGACCCGACAGGCCCATCAGCGTTTCGGCCTGCGCGCCGAGTGCTGCGCCAACGCGGCGCAGTTCGACGAAGCCGCGCGTCACCATCGCGGCCTGCGCGCTGGCGCCGAGATCGGCCCCGGCGGTGGCGCCGGCGGCAATCGCCAGCACGTTCTTGAGCGCGCCGCCGACTTCGACGCCGGTCAGGTCGGTGCTGGAATAGCAGCGGAACGCTCGCGTCGAGAGCTGGGCTGCAAGGTCGATGGCGTTCTCTTCGTCGGTTGACGCAATGGTGACTGCGGTAGGCAGGCCGCGCGCGACGTCGGTGGCAAAGCTTGGGCCGGACAGGGCGGCAATGCGCGCCTGCGGCACCAGTTCGGCGACGATCTGCGACAGCAGCTTGCCAGTGCCGCGCTCGATGCCCTTGGCGCACAGCACCAGCGGCGTGCCGGGGGCCAGCAACGGGGCGATCTGGACGAGCACGGCGCGGGTTGCCTGCGCCGGGATGACGGAGAGCACGCACGACGCGCCGTCGAGCGCGGCGGCCAGATCGGTGGTGGCGTGCAAGCCCGGATCGAGCGCGATGCCGGGCAGATAGCGCGGGTTTTCGTGGCGCTGGTTGATGGCGTCGACGGTTTCCGCATCGCGGGCCCAGATCGACACGGCGTGGCCGGCGCGCAAGGACGTGACGGCCAGCGCGGTGCCCCACGCGCCGCCGCCGAGGACGGCGACCTTGTGGCTGGTGCTCATGCTTTTGCCCCTCTCTTGCCCGACCCGATGATCGGCGTTGCATCTGCGTCGAGCGGCCAGCGCGAGCGCGGCGCAAACGACTGGGCGTCGTCGTCGCCCAAACCGGCGCGCAACCGCTCGATGCCGGCCCAGGCGATCATCGCAGCGTTGTCGGTGCACAGCGCGATCGGCGGCGCGACCAGGCGCATGGCGTGGCGTCCGCAGAGCTCGTCGAGCGTGGCGCGGATCGCCTTGTTGGCGGCGACACCGCCGGCCACCACCAGCGCCGGGCGCTCGAGATCGGGATAGAGCGTGCGGAATTTCGCCAGGCTGCGGCCGACGCGCTCGGAAAGCGTTTCGGTGATGGCGCGCTGGAAGCCGGCGCAGATGTCGGCGACGTCGCGGTCGGACAACGGCGCGATCGCGGTTGCGGCCTGACGCACCGCGGTCTTGAGGCCGGAGAAGGAAAAGTCGAGCCGTTCCTCGCCGCGCAACGGGCGCGGGAAGGCAAAGCGCTTCGGGTCGCCCAAAGCGGCCTGCAATTCGACATTGGGGCCGCCGGGATAGGGCAGGCCGAGCAGCTTGGCGGTCTTGTCGAAGGCTTCGCCGAGCGCGTCGTCGATGGTCGAGGCCCAGCGCTGGTAGTCGCCGACGCCGCGCACGAGGATCACTTGTGTGTGACCGCCCGACACCAGCAGCAGCAGATAGGGGAAGGCAACGTCGTCGGTGAGCCGCGCCGTCAGCGCGTGGCCTTCGAGGTGGTTGACGGGGATCAGGGGCTTGCCGCTGGCCGACGCCATCGCCTTGGCGGTCATCAGGCCGACGATCAGCCCGCCGATGAGGCCGGGGCCGGCGGTGGCGGCGATTCCGTCGACATCGGCCAGCGACAGCCCGGCTTCGCTGAGGGCTGCCTCGATGACGCCGTCGAGCGCTTCGACATGAGCGCGCGCCGCAATTTCGGGCACGACGCCGCCGAAGGCCGCGTGTTCCTCGATCTGGCTGAAGACGACGTTGGAGAGGATTTTGGGCGTACCGGCAGCGTCGAGCGCCACCACCGACGCGGCCGTTTCGTCACAACTGGTCTCGATGCCAAGGATACGCATCATTGCTGTACCGGTCATTCCCCGATAGGAGGTAGTCAAACGGACTGACCTCGGTTCAGGCCGGCACTATCACGGACGAAGCGACGCATGCAAATGGATGTCTTGAAGATCGGTACGCGCGGCAGCGCGCTGGCACTGGCACAGGCCCACGAAACCCGCGCCCGCCTGATGGCGGCGCACAATTTGCCCGAAGCGGCATTCGAGATCGTGGTGATCGCCACCACCGGCGACCAGATCCAGGATCGGCCGCTGTCGGAAGCCGGCGGCAAGGGGCTTTTCACCAAGGAAATCGAGGAAGCGCTGCTCGACGGGCGCATCGACATTGCGGTGCATTCGTCGAAGGACATGCCGACGCAGTTGCCCGACGGGCTGGAGCTGTCGGCGTTTCTGGAGCGCGAAGACCCGCGGGACGCGTTTATCGGCCGTGCCGCGGCAAAGCTGATCGAGCTGCCACAGGGCGCGGTGGTCGGCTCGTCGTCGCTGCGACGCCAGGCGCTGATCCGTCGCCTGCGCCCGGATATCGAAGTGGTGATTTTTCGCGGCAACGTGCAGACGCGGTTGCGCAAGCTCGACGAGGGTCAGGTGGCCGGCACGCTGTTAGCCAATGCCGGGTTGCGGCGGCTGGGGCTGGCCGACATCATCACCGAGCTTTTGCCTGTGGATACGTTTCCGCCGGCCCCCGGACAGGGCGCGATCTGCATCGAAAGCCGCATCGGCGACGTGCATGCCAACGCGATGCTGGCCCCGATCGGCCATGAGGCGACGCGGCAGGCGCTGACCTGCGAGCGCAGCTTTCTGGCAACGCTCGATGGCTCGTGCCGCACACCGCTGGCCGGCTATGCCCAGATCGACGGCGCGCATCTGAGCTTTGCCGGCATGATCCTGTCGCCGGACGGGCGCGAGGTGCATGAAATCAGCGCAGAGGGCAAGGCGTCGGACGCCGACGCGCTCGGCCGTGACGCGGGCTTGCGCATTCGCGACAAGGCCGGGGCGCGGTTCTTCGACGGCTGGTCGTGACACGGCTGGTTCTTGTTACCCGACCGGAGCCCGGCGCAGGTGAAACGGCGCAACGGCTTATCGATCACGGCTTTGCGCCGCTGGTGCTGCCGCTGACGCGGATCGTGCCGATGCCGACCGGCGATCTCGGCGATCTCGCACGCTTCGATGCCGTCACCATCACCAGCGTCAATGCGGTGCGCCATACGCCGCCTGATGTGATCGCGGCGCTGGCTGACCGGCCGGTGTTTGCGGTTGGCGACGTCAGCGCGAAAGCCGCGCGCGATGCGGGCTTCAAGACGGTGCATGCGGCGGCGGGAACCGCAGCCGATCTCGCGCCGTTGATGGCGGCAAATCTTCTACCCTCGAGTCGTGTTTTGCATCTGGCGGCCGTCGAGCGGACGGCGGGGTTTGCCGAGCAGCTGGCGGAAGCCGGAATCGTGCTCGAAGTCGTGGACGTCTATCGTGCGGAGAAACTCAGTTATCCAACTGACTTTCTCAAAACTATTTTCGACCAGGGGCCGATCTGGGGCGCGATGAGCCTGTCGGAGCGGGCGGGCGAATTTCTGGCGGAGCTGACGGCCAGGCCGGAAACAGCGCAAGCGTTTGAAGACACGACGTTTTTCTGCATTTCCGAAAAGGTTGCGCGCCCGTTGCGCAGCTGTTTGCGGCAGAACGTGATGGTCAGCGACGCGCCGAGCGAGGACAGCGTCGTCCGCTTGCTTTTGTCGCATCGCTGATTGTCTTGGGCTGCAACCCTTTTCACGCTCCACGGTTGTCTCTAGATCAGGACGACGCTGGAACAAGTGAGGGAAAGCCGGAATGGTCAAAACGCCCCATACCCGACATTCGAAAAGCACCAAGGAACCGGTGACCATCGATCTTTCTCCCGGCGAGGTGTCGCGCACCAAGGCGGAGGCGGAGCAGAAGCCGGCGGCAAGCACGCCGGAAGCGAAAGCTGAGCCGGTGACGACTGCCGCGCCAAGCGCACCGCCGCCACCGGAAGACAAGGTCGCGGCCAAGCCAGCCGAAGCGCCCAAGGGGCCGTCTGCCGCAAGCCAGACGTTTGGCCGCGCCGACAAGACACCACCACCGCCTCCACCGGCTGCCGAAAAGCCGCGCGCGAGCATCGTGCCGGGCGCGCTGGCCGGCGGTCTGGTCGCGCTGCTGGTTGCGGGCGGGCTGTCTTATTCCGGGTTGCTGCCGACGCAAGGGCAACAGCTGCAGGACACAAATGCGCCAGCGGTTGACGCATTGGAGCGCGAGGTCGCGACGTTGCGCGACCAGATCGCGGCGCTGCCAACGCTGGGTGCAGACACGGGCGCAACAACGCAACGGATTGCCGGGCTGGAGCAGCGCCTCGACGGCTTCAACACCGACCTCGAAACCATTCGTGGCGACGTCGCGCAGGCCGTCGTGCCTTCGGGTGAGGCCGTGCCGGCGTTCGACGCTGGCCCGCTGGAGCAGCGCCTGTCGGTGCTGGAAGGCGATGTCAGAGCCCTGCGTGAAGGCGGCGTCGATGAAACCGCCGTCGAACAGCGTTTCGTCTCGATCCGTGAGGAAATCAGCGTCATTCGCGATGCGCAAACTGCGTCGGTGACGCGGTTGGAAGCGCTGGAGCAGTCGCTCGACCAGCTGACGACGAAAGTCGACGAAGTTGCGGCGTCGCCGGCAACGGCGGTGATCATCGCGGCGTCGTCGCTGAAGGCGGCGATCGATCGCGGCACGCCGTTCATGACCGAACTGGAAACCTACGCCTCGCTCAACCCCGACGCGCCGGAAGTCGCCGGCTTGCGCGACATGGCGGCGGCCGGCGTGCCGACACGGGCGCAGATCGCCGCGGATGCCGGCGCCGCCGTCAACGCGATGATCGTGGCGGCGCGACCGGTCGATCCGAATGCCAGCGTCTTTGATCGGCTCGCGTCCAGCGCGATGGGACTGGTGCAGATGCGCCCGGTCGGCATGGTCGAAGGCGTTGGCGTGCCGGAAACGGCTGCGCGCATCGACGCCGCCGTACAGGCCGGCGATTACGCCCGCGCGCTGAGCGAGGCCGACACGCTGCCGCAGGAGGCCAAGACCGCCGGAGAGGCCTTCATCGCCAAGCTCAAGGCGCGCGCTGCCGCCGACCAGCTGGTCGATCAGGCGCTTGCCGCCGCGCTGAAGAAGTAAGGGACAATCCGATGTTGCGTATCCTGTACTTCCTCATTGTGGTGTTTGCGGTCGGGCTGGGTTTTGCCTGGCTCGCCGACCGTCCCGGCGATCTCGTCGTCACCTTTGGCGGCTACCAGTATCAGGTGACGCTGATGGTCGCGGCGGTGATCGTCGCTGCCATCGTCGTTGCGGTGATGGTGGCGTGGTGGCTGCTGCGCAGCATCTGGGCCAGTCCCTACACGATCTCGCGCTATTTCCGCGTCCGTCGCCGCGACCGTGGCTATCAGGCGCTGTCGACCGGCATGATCGCCGCCGGGGCCGGCGATGCGGCGCTGGCGCAGCGCAAGAAGAAGGAAGCGATGAAGCTGATCAGCGCCGATCAGGAGCCGCTGCTGCATCTGCTCGACGCGCAGGCGTCGCTTCTGGAAGGCGACTACGAGACAGCGCGCGCCAAGTTCGAGTCGATGGTCGATGACCCGGAAATGCGGCTGCTCGGCCTGCGCGGCCTTTATCTGGAAGCGCAGCGGCTGGGCGACCGCGCGGCGGCCCGTCACTATGCTGCAAGGGCTGCCGAAGCCGCGCCGCAGCTCGGCTGGGCCTCGGATGCGACGCTGGAAGCCAAGACGCAAGCCGAAGACTGGGACGACGCGCTGCGGCTGGTGGAGACGCAGAAATCGACGCATCAGATCGGCAAGGACATCGCGCATCGCCGCAAGGCCGTGCTGTTGACGGCCAAGGCGCTGTCGGTGCTGGACGCCGACCCGGTGGCGGCGCGCGCTGCCGCTGTCGAGGCCAACAAGCTCGCCCCCGACCTGGTGCCGGCGGCGACGACGGCAGCTCGCGCGGCGTTCCGGCTCGACGATACCCGCAAGGGCGCAAAGATTCTCGAGACGCTGTGGAAGACGCAGCCGCATCCGGATGTGGCCGATGCCTATATCCATGCGCGGCCGGGCGATTCCACCCATGACCGTCTCGCCCGCGCCAAGAAGCTGCAGACGATGAAGCTCAACAATGCCGTGGCGGCGCTGGCGGTAGCGCGGGCGGCGCTCGATGCCGGCGAGTTCGCGCTGGCGCGCCGCGAGGCCGAAGCCGCGATCCGGCTCGATCCGCGCGAGGCCGCCTATCTGCTGCTGGCCGATATCGAGGAGGCGCAGACCGGCGACCAGGGCAAGATCCGCCAGTGGCTCGGCATGGCGCTGCGCGCGCCGCGTGACTTGGCCTGGGTGGCGGACGGCTATGTCGCCGAGCGCTGGGCACCGGTCTCGCCGGTATCAGGCAAGCTCGACGCCTTCGAATGGAAAGCCCCGAGCGAACGGCTGGGCCAGCTGGTCGAGGCGATGCCGGATGCGCCGCGCACGCCGCCAGCAGCCTTGCCGCCCGTGGCTCCGGTTGCCCCGCCCGCCCCGCCGTTGGCCGAGGCCAGACCGGCGCCCAAGCCGGTGGTGATCGACGCGGTGGCGCCGGCGCAAAAGCCGATGGAAGCTGTGGCAGCGGCCACCGCAATGGTGCCTCCGGCGCCGATTGCAGACTTTGCCAAGCCGCGGCCAGTTGATGCTGCGCCGCCGTTGGCGGGCCGGCTGCCGGACGATCCGGGCGTCGAGGACGATGACGAACAACAGGACGACGGAAAGCCGCGCTTTCGGTTGTTCTGAGACGGGCAATCAGGTTAGATCGGCGAGATACGACCGGCCAGGAATTGATCATTTATGCTGGACAGACTGAAATCGTTTTTCGCATCGCTTGGCGAGAAGCACGAGAAGCAAGACTTTCGCGCTGACGATCCGCGCGTTGCTGCCGCCGCCCTGATGCTGCATGTCGTCGAGGCCGACGGCATCAGCGAGGAAACCGAGCGGGAGAAAATGCGCGAGGTTCTGGCGCAATCCTACGGGCTTTCCGGCCGCGACCTCGAAAAGCTGGTTCAGGCCGCCGACGATGCGCATCGCGAATCGGTCGATCTGTTTTCCTTCACCACCGTGCTCAATCGCAAGCTCGACGAGACCGCCAAGATCGAGTTCATCGGCATTCTCTGGGAGATGGTCTACGCCGACGGCGAACTGCACGAGCTGGAAGACAACACCGTCTGGCGCGTCGCCGAACTGATCGGCGTGGCGTCGCGCGACCGGGTGCGGATGCGCCAGGAGGTGCGGGCCCGGCACGGTGCTGCAACGAACGGATCCGAAGACTGAGACGATGACCAGCGCGGACAAGGGCAAGATACTGGTTGTGCTGCATCAGGAGCTGTCGAGCCCCGGACGGGTCGGCCAGCTGCTGGTGAATTCCGGCTACCATCTCGATATCCGCCGGCCGCCGCTGGGCGATCCGCTGCCCGACACGCTGGAAGCGCATCAGGGCGCGGTGATCTTCGGCGGACCGATGAGCGCCAACGATCCCGATGAGTTCGTCAAGCGCGAGACCGAGTGGCTGGCGGTGCCGCTGGCCGAGAAGAAACCGTTCCTCGGCATCTGTCTCGGCGCGCAGATGCTGGTCAATCATCTCGGCGGCAAGGTCGCTGCGCGCGAGGATGGCGTCGTTGAAATTGGCTGGTATCCGATCAAGGCGACGGAAGCCGGGCGCGGCCTGATCGACTGGCCCGACATGGTCTACCAGTTTCATCGCGAGGGCTTTTCGCTGCCGTCAGGCGCGACCTTGCTGGCCGAGGCCAACGATTACCCCAACCAGGCGTTCCGCTATGGCGACACTGCGTGGGGCATCCAGTTTCACGCCGAGCTGACGCGGGTGATGATGCAGCGCTGGGTGGTGCACGGGTCGCAGCGTTTCGTGCTGCCGGGGGCGCAGACCGGCCGCGACCATCTTGCCGGGCGGATGCTGTGGGACATGCAGCTGAGGCGCTGGCTGGAGGATTTCCTCGCGCTGGTGTTCGAAGGCAGGCAGCCCGGACAGACACCGCAGGCGTCGCATGCGCTGACGCAGCAGGACGTCACACCCGACCGTCGAGACGACGAGCCTTCCTGAGCGCCGGAAACATCCACGCCCACATTACCGCAACCCCGACTGCGCCGATGCCGCCGAAGACCACGGCCGGCACGGTGCCGACAAACGCCGCCATGGTGCCGGCGCGGAACTCGCCAAGCTCGTTGGACGCGCCGACAAACACCATGTTGACCGCATTGACGCGGCCACGCACCCGGTCGGGCGTCCACAGCTGGATCAGGGTTTCGCGGACGTAGACGCTGACCATGTCGGCTGCCCCCAGAAGCGCCAATGCGACGATCGATAGCCACGGCAGCGTCGACAGGCCGAAGGTGGCGGTGAACAGGCCGAACAGACCGACGCCGACGAACATGATGAGGCCGGCATGGTCGCGGATCGGATGGCCGGCAAGCCAGAACGCCACCGCGAGCGCGCCGATGCCGGGTGCTGAGCGCAGCAGCCCCAGCCCCCACGGTCCGAGTTCGAGGATGTCGCGCGCATAGACCGGCAGCAGCGCCACCGCGCCGCCGAGCAACACCGCAAACAGGTCGAGCGAGATCGCGCCAAGCACGATCGGCTCGCCGCGGATGTAGCGGAAGCCGGCAAACAACGTTTCCAGCGACGGCCGTTCGGCCTGGATGTGCTGCTGCGGCTTGGGGATCGACAGGATCATCACCGCGCCGGCCAGCATCATGATCGTGGCGACCGCATAGCCGGCTTCGGGCGCGAGGCCATAGAGCAGGCCGCCGGCGACCGGCCCGACGATGGTGGCGGTCTGCCACGCCGACGAGTTCCACGCCACCGCGTTGGCGAAATCCTGTGGTGGCACCAGATTGGCGACCAGCGAGGCGGACGCCGGGCTGAAGAAGGCGCGGGCGACGCCGAACACGCCGAGCACGATGAAGACATGGGTGACCGAGGTGACGCCGCGCAGCGTCAGCAGCAGCAAGGCCAGCGCGCACAAGGCTTCGAGCACGATCGCCAGCGCCATGATCAGCCGGCGTCCGAACCGGTCGGCCGCTGCCCCCGTCACCAGCACCAGCAGCAATGCCGGGGCAAACTGGATCAGCCCGACGAGGCCGAGATCGAACGGATCGCGCGTCAGGTCATAGACCTGCCAGCCGACCGAGACCGAGACGATCTGGGTCGAAAAGGTGATGAGAAACCGCGCCGCCCAGAACCGCAGATAGGCAGAATGCCGGAACGCGGCGTAACGATCGTCAGACGATGCAGGGGCAGACATGGGGATGAACGCATTTCAGCAAGGGAAACCGCGAATTCCATACAGCATGTTCGC
>JBEBXE010000091.1:0-10411 GCA_040391705.1 Aerobium aerolatum | reverse complement strand
TGATCTGGAACGACAGCACCGCGACGACCGGCACCATGGCGTTGGTGAGCGCATGTTTGAGAATGACGCGACGCCGCGACAGGCCCTGCGCACGGGCGGCGCGGATGTAGTCCTGCTGCAGCACGCCGACCATGGCCGAGCGGACCTGACGGGCAATCGCCGCGCTGGCCGACAGGCCGAGTGCGATCGCCGGCAGCGTGACGCTGCGCAGCCAGTCCCACGGCGAGGTCGAGATCGGCGTGAAGCCGGTCGCGGGAAACCACCGCAAATTGACCGCGAAGATGGCGACGAGGATCAGGCCGAACCAGAAATTCGGGATCGCCTGCCCGATAGTCGCGCCCAGCGTGGCGAAACGGTCAACGAGCGAGCGCGGGCGCAGCGCCGCCGCAATGCCGGCGGCGACACCGACCACAATCGCGATCAGCGCCGACACCGCCGTCAGCGACAGCGTGACCGGGAGGCGCTGCATCACGGCAGACGTCACGGCCACGCTGTTGAAGTACGACGTTCCGAGGTTCCCCTGCACGGCTCGTCCGAGCCACTCGACATAGCGGGTGACGATCGGCCGATCGAGGCCGAGCCGCTCGCGCACCATCGCGTGCTGTTCCTGCGTTCCCGTGTCGCCGATGATGAGATCGACGGGATCGCTCGGCAGGAGCGACGTGAACGAGAAGGTCAGCACCGAGACGATGAAGAGAAGCGGCAGCAAGGCAAGCAGCCGCTGGACGATGAGCCTGAGCATGGGAGCGGTCCGTCAGTCGTTGGCCTTAAGGCCGCGCAGGTTGATCGAATCCTCACCGTAGCGATAGACCACCGTCGTATTGGCGTCGGTCTTGTCGCTCACACCGATCAGGATCGGCGTATTGGTGATGAAGATCAGGAACGCTTCCTCAGCCAGTTGCGCCGCCATCTTCTGGTAGATCGGCGCCCGTACGTCCGGATCCACCGATTGCAGCCCCTCTTCGGCCAACGCCAGCAATTCGGCGCTCGGCTTCGGCTTGAACGGATTGTAGGCGGCATCCTCGTAGATGTAGCGCAGCGCCACAAACTTGGGGTCGGTGATGGTGTTCCAGACCAGATTGGTCGCCGGGAAGTCAGTGGTGCGGCTGCGGCGCGCCAAGGTGCCCGGCTCGACCGGCACGATGTTCATCGTGATGCCGACCTCATGGAAAAAGCCCGCAATGGCCTCGAGGCGCGACTGGTAGATCGGAATGCTCGGCATGTCGAAGCTGAAGCCATCGCCGTATCCGGCTTCGGCGAGCAGTTCGCGCGCCTTGTCGGGGTTGTAGGCATAGACGCCTTCCAGCGCCGGATTGTAGGCCCAGTCGCCTTCCGCATAGGGCTGGAACGATTCCACGGCGAGCCCGAACTGGATCGCCTTGCCGAACGCCGCACGGTTGATCGACAGCGCCATCGCCTGACGCACGCGCTTGTCGGCAAAGGCGGGAACGACGGTGCCTTCACGGTCGGAAATGACGACATGGTAGTTGAGACCACTGCTGCCACGAATGAGTTTCAGGCCAGCGGTGCGGTCGATGATCGCCGACTGCGGATTGGCAAGCCAGTTGCCGGCGTCGATCTGGCCGGTCTTCAGCGCATTGAGGCGCGCCGTGTCATCCGGAATTTCCCAGACTTCGTAGCGCGCGAGACCAATCTTGTCCTTGTCCCAGTAGGTCGGGTTCGGCACGTAGACGCGAACCTCGCCTTCGCGCGACGCGTCCTTGTCGTAGACATAAGGTCCGGTACCGATCGGGTTGCGGTCGAGTGCGGGGTCTTCGATTGCCGCGGGCGCAATCATCATACCGGCAGTGCCGGCAAGGCTATCTATGATAGCCGGATCGACTTCCTTCAGCTTGATCTGGAACTTGAACTCGTCGACGGCCTCGGCGCTGTCGACGGTCTGCAGCCCTTCGATGATCGCCAGCTCGACGCCGCGATTGATGTTTGCAGCTGCGACGGCGGCGTTGAGCGCCTCACCGTTGCTGAAGCTGACGCCCGGGCGCAGCTCGATCGTCACGTTGAGCCCGTCGATCTCGTAGCCGGCAGCGAGCAACGGCATCGCCTTGCCGTCCAGACCGCGCTCGAACAGCGATTCGTAGACCGGCCGCAGATAGGGAATGCCGCTGCCGCTCTGGCGCTGCGGGTCCATCGTGATGAGCTTCACCTGTTCGGCGTATCGGAACGTGCCGTCCTGCGCGGCAGCGGGGAAAGTGCTTCCCCACGCAACCGCCGCCATCAACACGGAACTCTTGATCCATTTCCTCATATCGGCCCTCCCAGCCTTGGAATCAGTCGGCACGGCATGGCCTGCGCCGAAAAAAGTGTCATCCTCCACAACGGACACTCGCCCTATTGTGATGGTGTTATAGCACTTAATCACTATCATGCTACAGTGGGATTTCGGTTTTCTTCGAATCTGCCGATCGATGTCGCCCATTGTCTCTGTCGTCGACGTACCCTAACCATGACCGACCCTGCGTTGAAAGGAAGGCTGGCCTTGCTGACATCTTCGGACCTCAAGCAGACGCTTCGAGACGACGGCACGCCCTATTATGTCCAGCTGGCAGCGGTGATCCGGCACCATATTGCCGACGATTCCTGGAGCATCGGCGATCAGCTGCCGACGCTGAAAGACTTCGTCGCCAGCTTCGGGGTCTCGCCGATGACGGTTCGCCATGCCCTGAAAAGCCTCGAAAAAGAGGGGCTGATCCGGCCGGAACGCGGGCGCGGAACCTTCGTGGCCGCCAAGCCGGAAACGCAGCAGCAATCGATCCCTTACATGCTGACCCGCTCGATGGCGCAGCACAGCAGCGAACTCAGCTTCAAGGTTGTCGCGTCGAGCCCGGCACAAAACGAACTGCGGATCGCGCCCGAAGATGGACAGTCGGTCGAGCCCTACCGCTACATGAAGCGCATCTTTGAGCGCGACGGGCGTCCGTTCATGGTCGGCCAGTATTTCGTCGCCAACACCGCCTATGAGCTGGTGCCCGAACGGCTGTGGGGCACCGAACTCATCAGCACGCTGCTCTACGACACCAAGGAAATTGGCCTGTCCAACGTGCGCCAGACCTTCCGGGTGGTCTCTTCGATGCCGCAGGAGGCGGCGGAACTGGATATCCGCATGCATGATCCTGTCGTGCGCGTGCGCCGCATCTTCCAGAACCAGAACAAGGAAGTGATCTGTCTGGCACAACTCGCCTATCGCACCGATGGCGTCGTCTTCGACATCAATATCGATCTCGAAAACCGCAGCCGCCTGCTCGAGCTTGGCGGCGTTCCCGAATGATGGCCCTGCCCATTACGCAGATGTAACCTGACGGCCATCGCCCGGTAATGTGGCCGCTGGCAGTGTCTGGCCAGGGACATAAGACGAGGACACAACTCCATGAAACGACTCATCATCGCCGTACTGGCCGCTTCTTCCGCTGCAGTCGTCTACGCGCAGGCTGATACACAGGACCAGAAGGGCCGCAACAGCGAGTTCCGTGCCGAGATGCGGACACTGATCGATGGCGACGGCATGAAGGTCGAAGACCTTGCCAATCTGATGCAATCGCGGGCTGAAACGCGGTTCAAGGCGCTGGACGCCGACGGCAACGGCATCGTCACCAAGGACGAATACACCGCCGCCACCGCCGAGTGGGCACAAAACCGCTTCGAACGGATGAATCCGGACGAAAACGGCATCGTAAAACGCAGCGGACGTGACGGTCCACGCCACGCCATGCGGGACGGCAAGCCAAACGCCGAGCGTCAGGAAAAGCGGCTGACCGATCAGTTCGCCCGCTTCGATGCGGATAGTGACGGCAGCATTTCGCGCGAGGAATTCGACACCGCCATGAAGGCGCGGACAGAACGCTTTGCCGAACGCGGCAAGGAACGCACTGGGCGGCACGGCGGTATGCCGGCAGAAATGCGCGCGATGATGCGCGACGGCATGAACCTGGAGAGCTTTACCGGGATGATGCAGCAACGCGGCACCGCACGCTTCGAAGCGCTGGACGCAGACAGCAATGGCGAACTGACCGCTGCCGAATTCACCGCCAAGACCGCCGAGCGCGCGCAGCACGCATTTTCCCGGATGGATCGCGATGACAACGGTGTCGTCACCAAGGACGATCACTCACGCCATGGCGGCAAGCATCACGGTTCGCGCTCGCGCGACTGACCGGCCACGTTTCCCTGCCCGACCCTGCCCCCCGCCCGGCCGCACGCCGGGCGGAACGTTTTCGAAAACCAGTTTCCACTTTTCGTTTCGATGCTCTAGATTCCCTGCATGGCTCCCATTCAGGTCGATCCCGCCAAGGTTCATGAATTTCCCGACGCTGACAGCTTCCATCGCTGGCTGTCGCAGCATCACGACAGGGCCGACGAGCTTTGGATCCGCATCCACAAGGTTGCCTCCGGCCTGCCGTCGATCACGCCGAAGCAGGCCATCGATGTCTGCTTGTGCTGGGGCTGGATCGACGCGGTGCGCAAGAGCCTTGATGACACCAGCTATCTCCAGCGCTACACGCCGCGCGGGCGCAAAAGCATCTGGAGCAAGGTCAATGTCGACAATGTCGCGCGGCTGATCGGCGAAGGCCGCATGACGCCGCACGGGCTGGCGCAGGTCGAGGCCGCCAAGGCCGATGGCCGCTGGGAGCGCGCCTATGGCGGGTCGAAAGACATGGAGCTTCCGGCCGAATTTTTTGACGCCATTGAAGCGGAGCCAGCGGCAAAGGCGATGCTGGGCAAGCTCACCGCGCAGAACCGCTTCGCGCTTGCCTTCCGCATCCACAATCTCAAGACTGATGCCGGGCGCAAAAAGAAGATCGCCGAATTCGTCGCCATGCTCAGCCGCGGCGAAACCATTTATCCGCAGAAACAGCGCTGACAGACAGAGCTGCTGGCTGTTGAGCGCCGACATCCCTATGTAACAACAGCCCCCCGCGATTTTCGAGGACATCATGCAGTTCGAACATAGCTATGCCGATCTCCCGGAACAGTTTTACGCCCGAACCGATCCGTCGCCGGTGTCGGCGCCTGTTCTGGTCGAGCTCAATGAGCCGCTGGCCACCGAGTTGGGCCTCGACGTAGCGTGGTTGCGCAGCGAGGACGGCGTCGCGATGCTCGCGGGCAACCGTTTCCCTGATGGGGCCACGCCGATCGCGCAGGCCTATGCCGGGCATCAGTTCGGCAATTTCGTGCCGCAGCTGGGTGACGGTCGCGCGCTGCTCATCGGCGAACTGACGGACACCAACGGCGTGCTGCGCGATCTTCAGCTGAAAGGCTCCGGACCGACGCGGTTTTCCCGCAACGGCGATGGCCGCGCCGCGCTCGGACCGATGATGCGCGAATATCTCGTCAGCGAGGCGATGCACGCGCTGGGCATCCCGACCACCCGCACGCTGTCGCTGGTGGCGACCGGCGACATCGTCTATCGCGAAACCAAGCTGGCCGGCGCGATCATCGCCCGGGTCGCAGCCAGCCACATTCGCGTCGGCACGTTCCAGTTCTTTGCCGTGCGCGAAGACAACAACGCATTGAAGGCGCTGGCCGATTACGCCATCGCCCGCCACTATCCGCACCTCGCCGACAGCGAGAATCCTTATCTCGGCCTTCTCGAGGCGGTGGTCACGGCGCAGGCGCAATTGGTCGCGCGCTGGATGCTGGTTGGCTTCATCCATGGCGTGATGAACACCGACAACGTCACGATCTCCGGCGAGACCATCGACTACGGCCCGTGCGCCTTCATGGACGCCTATCATCCGTCAACGGTGTTCAGCTCCATCGACGTGCAGGGCCGCTATGGCTACGTCAACCAGCCGCGTATCACGGTGTGGAACCTGGCGCGGCTGGCGGAAGCGCTGCTGCCGATCCTGGGCGATGGCGACGACGCGTTCGAACAGGCGAAAGCCGTGATCGCCACATTCCAGTCGCGCTACGAAGCGGCCTTCCATAGTGGCATCCGGCACAAGCTCGGGCTGTTCACCGAACAGGCCGACGACCTGACGCTCGCCGCCGAACTGCTCGACCTGATGGCGCGCAACAGCGCCGATTTTACGCTGACCTTCCGCGATCTGGCGCAGGAGATCGACGGCACCGGCCCGACCCGCGATCATTTCATCGACCCGACCGCCTTCGACCGCTGGGTGGTACGCTGGCGCGCGCGTCTGGCGCAGGAACCCGAACACGCGGCAGAGCGCGCCACGCGTATGCGCGCCACCAATCCGAAATACATCCCGCGCAACCATCGCGTCGAAGCGGCGATCGTGGCGGCCAATGATGGCGACTTCGGCCCGTTCGAGCGCCTGCTGGCGGTCGTTACCAGGCCGTTCGACGAGCAGCCGGAGATGCAGGATTACGCCTTGCCGCCGGCCAACGAGGAACGCGTGCTGCAAACCTTCTGCGGCACCTGACAGCGCCTGCCTGCATCTACTGATGCAGGTCGATCATGTCCTTGGGCAACCCCTCACTGGGATAACGGCGGTCGGTCGGGCGCTCGATCATCCGCCACACCAGCGGTGCCTGCTCCCCGGCGTGCAAACCCCGGATGCTGTCGCCAATGAGCATGTCGGCATTGGTCATGCGCTGGTTGTAGCGGACATAATCCAGCCATGTCGGCAGGTGGTAGGCTTCGAGCCAGCGCTCGTGATGCTCCATGTCGCGCATCAGGCTCCAGTGGCGCGCGCCGTCGCGCCGGCGAATGCGGCGGCGCTCACCCATCATTTCCATGAACTCGGCCACGTCTTTTTCGCGGATGATGTACTCGATCATGATCTTCACCGGGCCGCTGCGCGATTTGATGTCGAGTTCGACCTCCGGGGCCTTCCAGCGGTTGGCGGGATCGAGGTTGAGATCCGGCAGCGCCGGTAGAGCGAGACGGCCTAGGCCAAGCAGCGCGCCGAGGAACATCGCGAAGGCTGCGAGCAGCAGCGCCGTCGACGGATTGTAGACTTCGGCCGCCAGACCCCAAACCCAGCCGCCCAGCGCCATGCCGCCGAAGGTGGCGGTCTGGTACAGCGACAAGGCCCGTCCCACCACCCAGCGCGGCGTCGACATCTGGACGGTGATGTTGAACAGCGACAGATTGATGACCCAGCACGCCCCGCCGATCAGCAGCGCGAGCAGGCTGAGCCAAGCATAAGGACTGACGGCGACGATCAGGGCACAGGCGCCAAATCCGACAAACCCGGCGCGGACGATCCATTCGGTCGAAAACTTCTCGCGCAACATGCCGCTGATCAGCGCACCGACGACAGCGCCGACGCCGAACGCGCCGAACAACACACCGTAGAGCAAGGCGTCGCCGCCAAGCAGGTCGCGCGACACCAGCGGCAGCAGCGCCACGACGGCGACGGCGGCAAAGCCGAACGCGAAGCCGCGCAGCATCACCTTCTCGATATTCGGCGACATCGCGACATAGCGCAGGCCCGCGATGATCGCCGCGCCAAGCGCTTCGCGCGGCAGGGTGCGATCGCGCCCCGGCGCCTTCCAGCGGAACAGCACCAGCAGGATCGGGATATAGCTCACCGCGTTAATGGCAAATGCCACCCCGGCGCTGAACGCCGCCACGATCAAGCCGCCGATGGCCGGGCCGACGCTGCGGGTGAGATTGAAACTCATGCTGTTGAGCGCGACGGCGGCCGGCAGGTCGGAACGCGGCACCATATCGCCGACCGACGCCTGCCACGACGGATTGTTGAGCGCGGTGCCGCTGCCGATCAGAAAGGTGAACGTCAGCAGCAGCCATGGGTTCATGACCCCGGTGTACGCCGTCACGGCAAGCGCGATCGACACCACAAGCATGAAGCTCTGGGCCAGCAGCATCACCCTGCGCCGGTCGAAATTATCAGCAATCGCCCCTGAAACGAGCGAAAACAGCATCACCGGCAACGCCGTCGACGCCTGCACCAGCGCGACCATGTCGGCTGACGAGGCGATCAGCGTCATCATCCAGGCGGCACCGACCGTCTGGATCAGCGAGCCGAAATTGGAGGCGAGGCTGGCGATCCAGACTGCGCGAAACGTCGAGTTCTTGAACGGGGAAAGGGAGGGTGAGCTGGCGATCACGATGTTTCGAATCTGCTGGCTGGTCGGTGGACGCCGAAATCTTGCGCTGATCCTGATCGGGTCGTGTCAGACCATGCTTCAGGACCGGTTTCCGTCATGGGACGTCGTCGAAAGCAGCGATGCCGCCTTCCGATTCAAGAACCCCAAGACGCTTGGTTTCTGAGACGTTGAATTTGAGCCGAACGCCAACGCCACCGCCATTTTCCGCAATGAACACGATGCCGGCACTCTCAAGCGCTGTTTCGATGGCGGCAATCGTGGCGTCATCCGGCCGGTCGATCTTGCGCTCGAAATTCTCGATCACCGTTTCATCGATTTTCGAAAGCCGGGCCAGGATCGGCCGCGACAGCTGCGCCAACGCTCTGGCGGCCCTGCACTGGGCTCCTGTAATCATTCTCTCATTCCCCCTTGTTCTCGTCCATCGTCAAGCAGCTTGTACCACCGGGCCACTGTGCGCCGAAACGCTCTTGGACTTCAACCGGATACCTGCCTTGATCGGCAAGTGATCGGAGGCGATGCGCGCCAGCGGCGTGTCGTGCAACTCGACGCTGGAAATCAGATTGTGCGGCTTTGCCAGCACGCGATCAAGGGCGAGAACCGGAAAGCGCGAGGGAAAGCTCGGAATCAACGCGTGAAGCGGTCCGAATGTCGGCTCGAGCCCCCGCAAAGCGGAGCGCGAGCCCACCCGCCACTCGTTGAGGTCGCCCATGAGCAGGATCGGCCGCCCGTCTTCGGGCTCGGTCAGCGACAGGATAGCCTCGATCTGCTGGGCACGCGAGCGCCGCAACAGGCCAAGATGCGCCGCGATGATGCGCAACGGTCCCGCGTCCAGCGTCAGGTCGATCATCACCGCGCCGCGCGGTTCGATGCCGGGCAGCTTGAGCCAGTGCGTGTCGGTCACCTTGCCATTGCGAAAGAGAATGAGGTTGCCATGCCAGCCATGCCCCTGCTCTTCGCCATCCAGCGGCACCGGCACCAGACCGCTTTCGCGTTCAAGGGCGTGGAAATCGAGCAAACAGGTGCGCTCGCCAAAACGCTTGTTGGCTTCCTGGATCGCGATCACGTCGGCGCCGATCTCGCGGATGACCGACATCGTCCGGCGCGGATCGAACCGCCGGTCAAGCCCGACGGCCTTGTGGATGTTATAGGACGCGATCACCGCGCTGACGTCGCCATGGTCATGATCATGCGCCGTGAAGGCACGGTTGGCTCCACGCAACGTCGACACCGCATAGGGGCTGACGGCGGCCTCGACAAATTTCATGGCGTTTCGCGCCTTACGCAGCATGCGGTGGATACTCCCTCAACACGGCCCGGTCGACGCCAGGCTCTCCCGGATCAACCGGTTGCGTGTCATCTGTCTTCGAATGTAGTTCTCATTAAGGGTTTGAGCCAGAAAACGGTTCCCAACGAACATCCCTTTCAAAAACAGTCCTCTTGCTAGGCTCAGTTTCTCGAAAGGTCTAGCAATCGGTACGAAATTGAAATTTCGTTCCGATATTCTGCCGTAACTTGGAATGCCGTAGCTCCAAAGCGCCTGCCCGATCGCGCATGTTGTGTCCTCGACAGGGGCATGACGGAACGACCGCGACACCCCTCGAAGGCTGCAACGTCCTGACAGGGAGGCAAATCATGTCCGAAACCAAACTTCACCCCGAAACGCTCGCACTTCACGCCGGCTGGCGCGCCGATCCGACAACTGGCGCGGTCGCGGTGCCGATCTACCAGACGACATCCTACCAGTTTAACGATACCGACCACGCCGCCAACCTGTTTGCGCTCAAGGAATTCGGCAACATCTACACGCGCATCATGAACCCGACGGTCGATGTGCTGGAGAAGCGCGTTGCAGCGCTGGAAGGCGGCGTCGGCGCGCTCGCCGTTGCATCCGGTCAGGCTGCCTCCGCCTACGCCATCCAGAACCTTGCCAAGGTCGGCGACAACATCGTCGCCTCGACCGATCTGTATGGCGGCACCTGGAACCTGTTTGCCAACACACTCAAGGATCAGGGCATCGAGGTCCGTTTCGTCGACCCGACCGATCCGGAAGCCTTCCGCCGCGCCACTGACGAACGCACCCGCGCCTATTATGCCGAGACGCTGCCGAACCCGAAGCTGGCCGTGTTCCCGATTGCCGAAGTCGCCGCCATCGGCCGCGAATTCGGCATTCCGCTGATCGTCGACAACACCGCCGCTCCGCTCATCGCCCGGCCGCTCGAGCATGGCGCGGCCATCGTGGTCTATTCGGCGACGAAATATCTGGCCGGCCACGGCACCTCGATCGGCGGCATCATCGTCGATGGCGGCAATTTCGACTGGGCCAAATTCCCCGAGCGCCAGCCGGCGCTGAACACGC
>JBEBXE010000090.1:0-10455 GCA_040391705.1 Aerobium aerolatum | reverse complement strand
CGGGAAATCAAGCATCGAAAAGCCGCGGGAAACCGCGGCTTTTTCGCGTTTAGGGCATTCTCCAGAGCTGAGGACGGATCGTCCGCTTGCGCATTTCCAGCTGCCGCATGCGCGTCATCGGAATTGTGGTCGGTTTGATTTTTCCGTACCATGCGGCCTCCAAGGAGATCGCAAGGGAGGATCCCGATGGCAAAGCTCGTCTTTGGATTGAACACGTCGCTGGATGGCTACGTCGACCATGACAGCATGGCCTTTGTGCCCGATGCTGTCCTTTTCCGTCATTTCATCGACGACGTGCGTGGACTGGCCGGCAGTGTCTACGGTCGCCGCATGTACGAGGTGATGCGGTATTGGGACGACGATCACCCCGAATGGGATGCGGCCGAACGTGACTATGCTGCCGCGTGGCGGAACCAGCCGAAATGGGTCGTATCGCGCTCGTTGATGTCGGTTGGACCGAACGCCACCCTGATCGCGGACGAGGTCGAGGCGACGATCCGCCGATTGAAAGCCCAACTCGATGGCGTGATCGAAGTTTCCGGCCCGGAGTTGGCAGGAAGTCTGACCGAGCTGGGCCTTGTCGACGAGTATCGACTGTACCTCCATCCCGTGGTTCTCGGTGGCGGCAAGCCGTTCTTCACCGGTCCACGACCCCCGCTGCGTCTCGTGGCAAGCGATCGTATCGGCGACGCCGTCATCCGGTTGACCTACGTTCCAGCGTAGCTGCGGCGACCAACCTGTCGGAGGGATCGCACAGCCGTCCGCAGCAGCTCGTCATCCGGCGTTGGTGGCAATCCAGATCATGTGGCGTGCGCCACGGCCGCTTGTCCCGGCTCTTACCCTGACCTCTTCGACCGAGAACCCGGCTTTGCCAAGACGACGTGTGAACTCGGGGCTTGGCCCGGAGGACCACACGGCAAGGACGCCACCTGGTCGCAAGGCCGCCCGGGCTGTCTTCAGTCCTGATATATCATACAGACCGTTGTTCTGCTCTCGGCTGATCGCTTCGGGACCATTGTCGACGTCCAGCAGAATCGCGTCGTAGCCGCGCTTGCTGGTGGCGATGAGGTGTCCGACATCCGCCTCGAGGATCTGTACTCTTGGATCCTCAAGACTGCCCTGGAAAACGGTTGCGAGCGGCCCATGCGCCCAGGCGATCACCTCGGGAACGATCTCGGCCACGACGATGTCGGCGTCGCGGCTGAAATGCGCCAGCGCCGCGCGCAGCGTAAAGCCCATCCCCAGTCCGCCGATCAGCAGCTTGGGTTTGGCTTTCGCCGCGATGCGCGCGGACACCAGTTCGGCAAGGGCTTGTTCCGAGCCGCTGAGCCGGCTGTTCATGAGCTCGTTGGTCCCCAGCATGATCGAGAACTCGTCGCCTCGCTGCTTGAGGCGCAACTCAGTTGTTCCGCCTGGAACTTTGGCGGTGTCGAGGTGGATCCAGGGTATCATCAAAAACTCGGCAGGTTTGGAGCGGCCACACAATGTCAGCCTTATACGGAGGTCTGCGTCATCTGTGCGCGACATTCTCGACAAAAGACAAGCCAGCCATCCGGCTGATACGGCAGATTTCCCGCAGGCAGGGCGGGCCGAAATGTCCGCGCGAGTACGTTCCGGCTATTGACACTCGCCCGATAGTGCCTTGTAGAAAACACAATTTGCCGGTATGTCTTTGAAATCGAACTTGTTGACGAACTTTGTTTCCGCACCGTGCGGCCTCTACGATCTTCCTTGTCAATTTCGAAGTATTAGGGCGCCTGGTATTCTGTCGGGCGACAATTCTCTATTCCGATTTGAAAAGGAATGCATCATGGCAACAGGAACCGTCAAGTTCTTCAACTCCACCAAGGGTTTTGGCTTCATCGAGCAGGACGGCGGACAGCCGGACGTATTCGTGCACATCTCCGCCGTTGAGCGTGCAGGTCTGCGCACCATCGTTGAAGGCCAGAAGCTCAGCTTCGACGTTGTCAAAGACAACCGTAACGGCAAGAGCGCTGCTGAAAATCTTCAGGCCCTCTAAGATACAGACGCCTCTGGTCGATGACCACGAATGTACTGGCACTGCCCATTGAGGCGTCTACGAAAGGTCGGGGGTTCCCGGCCTTTTTTGTTTTTCAAGGAGTATTGATATGGACGATGCACTTATCAATGCGGTCTTCCAGTCCAAGCCCTCCAAACAGGAGGCAAAGGCCGACATCACGACCCGCGCAGCTCGGCAAATCATGGACGTCGAAGTTTCGGCGCGTGATGCCAAGACAGAGCGGCTGCGCGCTGCACGGTTGGCGCTGGAGCTAGCCGAAACGCCCGCACCCGCGCCAAAAAAGACGCCGCGCAAGCGCTAACCGCCCCGCAACGCGGGTCGGGCACGCTGGCAACGGTATCGCGCCGAGGTCGGGAATGTTTCACGGGAAACCGATTCAGCGAACCGGTTTCCCCAATCCTGTCACATCGAAATGCTACTGGTTCGCAGCCGGCGGCTGCGTCGTCGGGCTCGCAGGTGGCACTTCTGTCCCCGGTATCGCGGGTGATGCCTGTGGCGTTGGCACGGCGTCGTCGCTCTGGTCAGGGATCACCGCGGTTGTGCCCGGATCGGTTCCCGGGCCGCTTGTGAAGGCGATTGCGGCAATCACCACCAGCACGGCAATGACGGCAGCAGCAATCCATCCACCCGCACCGCCGCGCGGTTTCATACCGGCGCGGTTGGCGATGACGGGGTCGGCCGCCGGATCGCTATAGGGCGCATGCGGCGTCAGGATTGGCGCTTCAAGCGAACTCGCATCAATGGGATCGCGTGGGTCGGGACTACGTGGGTCGGCCATGTTTCTTCTCCACTCTCAGTTCCATGTCATGATGAAGAACGCGGTCGGGCCGAAACAGGTTCCAATTTTTGGCCGGACGGCAAAATGCCCCTTCCTTCCCGGTCGGACTGTGGTAGCCAAGCAGGCATGGCACAGAAGAAAGCGCATGAAGTCGATGGATGGTTGCGGCGTCCGGATCCCGAAACCCGCATCGTCCTGATCTACGGACCGGACCGCGGACTTGTCGCGGAACGCGCCCAGGCATTCGTCAAACACGCCGGCCTTGATGCGGACGATCCATTCTCCTCGATCCGGCTCGACGCCTCCGAAGTCGACGCGTCGCCAGGTCGGCTGATTGACGAAGCCGGAACGGTGCCGATGTTTTCCAGCCGTCGGCTGATCTGGATCAAGGGCGCAGGAACCCACAAACATCTCGCCGACGAAGTGAAAACGCTGGCCAGCGCCCCGCCACAAGACTCGATCATCGTCATCGAGGCCGGCGACCTGAAGAAATCCGCACCGCTGCGCAGCGTCGTCGAAGGCGCGTTCTGCGCCATGGCCCTGCCCTGCTATGCCGATGAAGGCCGCTCAATCGACGGCGTCATCGACGAAATCCTGGCGCGCGAAAAGATGACGATCGCACTCGACGCGCGTCAGGCGCTGAAGGCCAATCTCGGCGGCGACCGCCTCGCCTCGCGCAGCGAACTGGAAAAGCTGGCGCTGTATTGCCACGGTCAGTCTGAGATCACGCTTGATGACGTCACCGCAATGATCGGCGACGTGTCCGGCCTGTCGATCGACACCGCCGTAGACGCGGTACTGGCCGGCAACAGCGAGACGTTCGACACAACATTTTCGCGGCTGGTGTCGTCGGGCTCGCATCCGTTTCTCGTGCTGGCGGCGGCGATGCGCCAGTTCAACCAGTTGCTGGCCCTGCGCGGCGACATGGAGACCAATGGCAGACCCGCGGCCGCAGCCGTTGCCGGTGCGCGTCCGCCCGTGTTCTTCACCCGCCGAAAGCTGATTGAGAGCAGTCTGCAGCGCTGGAGCGCGCCGGCCCTCTCCCGGGCGCTGGAGCGCCTTCAGGCCGCGATCCTGCTGACCCGACAGCGCCCGGACCTGGCGACAGCCACGGCACGCCAAGCGCTGATCGCGCTGCTGGTAGAAGCCGCCCGAGCACGCCGCTAAACTATTGATTTATTGAAGATTTGAGGCAAATCGTCCCGAAACCGCAAAGCGATTTCGGGACGAGAACCGTTACTGCTGCAAGCGGCGGCAAATTTCGTCGAGCTGGTCGAGCGTCTTGTAGGCAATCTTGAGCTCGCCGCCGCGCTGGCCATGGGTGATCGTCACACGCAGTCCGGTCACGTCGGACAGCATCTTTTCGAGCGCCACCGTATCGGCGTCCTTGACCGCTGGAGCGGACGGAGCGCCACCGATACGCTGCTGGGTGCTCTGGATCGGCTGCTGCGCCAGCGCTTCCGCTTGGCGGACCGACAGCCCCTCCTCGACGATGCGCTTTGCCAGACCAGCCGGATCTTCCGCCGTGACCAGCGTGCGGGCGTGGCCGGCCGACAGCGAGCCGTCGACCAGCATGTCGCGAATGACGTCCGGCAGCTTCAACAGCCGCAGCGTGTTGGCGACATGGCTCCGGCTTTTGCCGATGACGTTGCCAAGATCCGCCTGGGTGTAATTGTGATCGTCGATGAGTTGCTGATAGCCCAGTGCTTCTTCGACCGCGTTGAGGTCGGCGCGCTGGACGTTTTCGACGATCGCCAGTTCGAGCGCGACGCGATCATCAACCTCGCGGATGATCACCGGAATTTCGGTCAGGCCGGCGCGCTGCGACGCGCGCCAGCGTCGTTCGCCGGCGATGATCTCATAGCGCCCATTAGAAGACGTGCGCACCACCACAGGCTGGACGACGCCATGCTCCCGGATCGATTGCGCCAGATCTGCCAGCTCGGCTTCACCGAAATGGCGACGCGGGTTGCGCGGGTTGGGCCCGACAAATTCGATCGGTACCTTGTTATCGGCACCGATGCGCGGACCGGTGGAGTCGGGCTGAACTGGCTTGTCCATCTCACCGATCAGCGCTGCAAGTCCACGTCCGAGGCGTTTTCTGGAGAGATCGTCGCTCATGTCACTTCCGCATTTTTCACGTGTTGGCTGATCGAAATTCAGGCTGCGCGCAGTCGGCGTTCGCGCCGAATGACTTCCGAAGCCAGTTGCAGATAGGCTTGGCTGCCGGTGCATTTCAGGTCGTACAGGATTGCCGGCTTGCCGTAGGACGGCGCTTCCGAGACGCGCACGTTGCGCGGGATCACCGTCTCATAGACCTTGTCGCCCATATGGGCGCGCACGTCCTCGACCACCTGGTTGGCGAGATTGTTGCGGCCATCGAACATCGTCAGAACGATGCCCTGGATCGTCAGGTCGGGATTGATGGAGCTGCGAATCTGCTCCACCGTCTCGAGCAACTGGCTCAAGCCTTCAAGGGCGAAGAACTCGCATTGCAGCGGCACCAGCACGGAGTCGGCTGCAGCCATCGAATTCAGCGTCAGAAGATTCAGCGACGGCGGGCAATCGATCAGCACATAGGTGAACACGCCATCACGCTCGATCGAGCGGCGCAGCGCATTGCGCAAGCGCAGGACGCGATCAGGCGCTGCGGCGATTTCCATCTCGATGCCCAGCAGATCGAGCGTCGACGGAATGATCGACAGTCCCGGTACTGCGGTCGCCATCGCCGACTGCGCGACGTCGGCATCGCCGGTCAGAAGATCGTAGGACGAAACGTGACGGTCCTGCCGCTTGATCCCAAGGCCGGTACTGGCGTTTCCCTGAGGATCCAGGTCGACAATCAGAACCTGCTCGCCAATGGCGGCAAGCGCCGTTGCCAGATTGATCGCGGTCGTCGTTTTGCCGACGCCGCCTTTCTGGTTGGCTATGGTGATGATGCGAGGTCGTGAAGTCTTCATAATCGATCTACCGCACAGCTGTTGGCGATGTCTGTTCATGATCCGGCACGTGTCAGGCGTGATATTTCAAGGATGCGACTCGCCGGATCAATCCTGCTCTGATGTTCTACCAGATCGAAACACCATTCGTTAACGCTTTCAGCGACCTCGGCAGCGTAATCCCGGCCTTTGTGAAACTGCGCCTTTGCGCCATTGGAAAGCCATGGCTCCGCCAGCCCCAAAAGCTTGGGTAGCGGCGCCAAAGCCCGCGCGGTGACGATCTCTGGCCGAGCTACAAGGCGCGGCGCGTCTTCGATGCGGGCAACATGCACCCGTGCCGGAGCCTTGTAGGCTGCCAGAACGGTGCGCAGAAACGACGCCTTTTTGTTGTTGCTTTCCACCAGATCGATATGGGAACCGGGTCGATCCCGGAGCAGGATCGCCACGACAGCGCCGGGAAATCCGCCGCCTGATCCAAGATCGAGCCAGTTTAGCGCTGTCGGTTCAAGCCTGGCGATCTGGGCGCTATCGAGAATGTGACGGCTCCACAGCGTTTCCAACGTCGACGGCGCGGCGAGATTGATGTGTGCAGACCACTTGCGGAACTCAACCTCAAACGCCTCCAGGCACGCAAACGTTTCACGTGAAACGGTCCCGGCGATGTCCTGAAGTTCCTGATATCGTTTCGTCACGCTGCACCACGATTCTGTTGTGCCTGGTGCATCGCCGCGATTACAATTGCAAGCGCAGCAGGCGTCATGCCGTCAATCCGCTGTGCTTCGGCCAGCGACCTTGGCTTGCGCAGCAACAGCTTGGCTTTCAATTCATTCGACAATCCGGCCAGCGCGGAGAAATCGAGGTCCTCGGGAATAGGACGTAATTCCTCTCGCCGCAACAACGCAACGTCGGCCTGCTGGCGGTCCATATAGACGGCATAGCGGGCTTCGGTTTCAACGCGCTCCCGCGTCGAGACGGGAACGGCATTCAACTCCGGCCAGATCGCCGCGAGCGTATCAAAGCTGATATCCGGGTAGGACAACAAATCATAGGCGCTGCGCCGCTGCCCGTCCTTGTTCAGATGCAACCCAAACTTCGCCGCTTCGTTGGGCGTCAGAGTCAGACCCTGCGCCATCGCCCGGGCACGGTTCAGAGTTTCCTGTTGCTGTCGAAACCGCGCAACGCGTTCCGGACTGGCAATCCCTAGCTCGATTGCTTTGGGCGTCAGCCGTTCATCGGCATTGTCGGCCCGCAAGGAAAGTCGAAACTCGGCCCGCGACGTGAACATGCGGTAGGGTTCTGTTACCCCCCTGCTCGTCAGATCATCGACCAACACTCCGAGATAGGCGTCGCCGCGCCCGAAGGTGACTTCACTCTGACGTGCCACTTTCCGCGCCGCATTCAGACCGGCGATGAGCCCCTGCGCTGCTGCTTCCTCATAGCCGGTGGTGCCATTGATCTGGCCGGCGAGAAACAGACCGCGCACCTTGTGTGTCTCAAGGCACGTCGTCAGTTCGCGCGGGTCGATGAAATCATACTCGATCGCATAGCCGGGCTGCAGGATCACTGCTTTCTCCAGACCCGGGATCGAGGCAACGATTGCGGCTTGCGCATCGCGCGGCAGCGAGGTCGAGATCCCGTTGGGATAGACCGTGTCGTCATCAAGACCTTCGGGCTCGAGAAAAATCTGATGGCCATCGCGGTCGCCGAACTTGACGATCTTGTCTTCAATCGACGGGCAGTAGCGCGGGCCGATCCCTTCGATATTGCCGGAGTACATCGCCGAGCGCGAGAGATTGGCGCGAATGATATCGTGCGTTTCCGGCGTTGTTCGCGTCACGCCGCAATCGATCTGCGGGTTGGTGATTGCATCCGTCATCAACGAAAACGGAACCGGGTCCTCATCCGCCGCCTGACTGCCAATGCTCTGCCAGTCAATCGTCCGTCCATCGAGGCGTGGTGGTGTGCCGGTCTTGAGACGACCGAGTTGAAATCCCAGGCGCTCCATCGTGGCCGAAAGCCCGACCGATGCGGCTTCGTGCATTCGTCCAGCTGGAAATTGCTCCTGGCCGATATGAATCAGCCCGCGAAGAAACGTTCCGGTCGTCAGAACAACTGCCTCGCAATCGAGACGTCTTCCGTCGGACAGGATCACGCCCGCGACACTGTCATTGTCGATCTGAAGATCGAAGACCTCGCCTTCGACCACCGTCAGATTGGCGTGCTCAGCAATCGCCTGTTGCACTGCCAGTCGGTAAAGCTTGCGATCCGCCTGTGTCCGGGGGCCGCGAACTGCGGGGCCTTTTCTGCGATTGAGCATGCGGAACTGGATACCACCAGCATCCGCCATCCGCGCCATCAAGCCATCCAGCGCATCGATCTCGCGGACCAGATGCCCCTTCCCCAACCCGCCAATCGCCGGATTGCATGACATCGCGCCAATCGTATCGCGCTTCATAGTCACGAGCGCAGTCGAAGCACCAGCCCGAGCGGCTGCCGACGCGGCTTCACAGCCGGCGTGTCCGCCACCGATAACAATGACATCATATCTTTGGGTCATGAGACTTCCTTGATCGTGCGGTCAGATGGATTTCCCTCAAAACGCTGTCAAGCGGGAATCGCATTGTTTCACGTGAAACTTGATCAGGCGCGGTTCTGATCGCGCGACTGTTTCACGTGAGTCACGCACATCTGTTTAGCAGTGTGTTTCACGTGAGTCATTTTCCAATGCAGAACTCGCTGAAGATAACTTCCAGCAAATCCTCAACATCGGTCGTGCCGGTGATCCGGCCAAGATGACTCGCCGCTTGGCGCAGTTCCTCAGCGCGCAGTTCGAGATCAAGCGTGTCGCGGGACACGGCACGGTCGAGACAGTCTAGACAATCCAGCAGATGCCGCTTGTGTCGAAGACGGGTCGGGACAGTTCCTTCCGCGATTGCAACCGAAATTTTGGCGCGTTCGGCAATTATCAAAAGGAGTTCAGGCAGGCCGGCACCGCTCACCGACGAAATGCCGAGCACGGATTTATCTGCGGCGCGGACAATATCGATCTTGCTTTGAACCAGGATCATCCGGTCGTCTGCGAGTTCAGCAGTATCCACCCCCTGGCCCACGTCCGAAAGAAGATGGATAACCAGATCGGCCGCACGTGCTGCGTTCTCCGCGCGCTCAACGCCCAGTCGTTCAACCACGTCTTCGGTAGTACGAATGCCGGCAGTGTCGGTAACGATGACCTTGATGCCGTTGATGTCGAGTACAACTTCGACCAGATCGCGTGTCGTGCCCGGAATGTCGGTGACAATAGCAACATCGCGTTTAGCCAGTGCGTTGAGGAGACTGGACTTTCCGGCGTTGGGGGCACCGATCAACACCACCCGAAAACCCTCGCGGATGATTTCGGCCGCGGCGTAGCCATCGAGATGCGTCTGGATATCAATCATCAAAGCGCGGATATCAGTCCAGACGCGTTGCGACACTGAGCCCGGCACGTCGCCTTCGTCGGAAAAATCCAGCTCGGCTTCTATGAAGGCGCGGCTCTGCAATAGCGTGCGTCGCCACGCATCGTAGAGATCGCGCTGGCGGCCGGCAGCGTTCTGGATCGCGAGCTTGCGTTGCGTTTCCGTCTCCGCCGCGATGAGGTCGGCAAGCGCCTCGGCTCCGCTCAAATCCATCTTGCCGTTCAGAAACGCCCGGCGCGTGAAGTCTCCGGCTTCCGCAACGCGAAATCCGTCCAGTGTGGCCAGATGCTCTAGAACCGCAGCGACAACCGCCCTGCCCCCGTGAATTTGCAGCTCAGCGCAATCCTCGCCGGTAAAACTGTGCGGCCCGGCAAAGAAAAGAACCAGGCCTCTGTCGAGAACCTGGCTGGAATGATCGGTGATGTCGCGCAAGACCGCATGTCGCGGAGATGGGAGCGTGCCGATGAGCGTTTCGAGTCCGGACCGAACATGCGGACCGGACAGCCGGATAACGGCAACGCCAGAAGGTAGCGCGCCCGACGAGAGCGCGAAGATCGTATCATGGAACACAGCAAAGCCTTTCACGGCTGGCCGCAGCACCAGGTAGAATCGTTTCGGAATCGAATCGCTTGGCGAGGTGGCGCATTGCGCCACCCGCGCTTAGGTGTTCATCGAGTCGAAGAAATCGGAATTCGTCTTTGTCTGCTTCAGCTTGTCGATGAGGAATTCGATCGCATCGGTGGTTCCCATCGGAGCCAGGATACGACGCAGCACGAAGATCTTCTGCAGGTCCTGCTTCTGGACGAGAAGTTCTTCCTTACGCGTTCCGGACTTCAGGATGTCCATCGACGGGAAGATGCGCTTGTCGGCGACCTTGCGGTCGAGCACGATTTCCGAGTTGCCGGTGCCCTTGAACTCTTCAAAGATCACTTCGTCCATGCGGCTGCCGGTGTCGATCAGCGCGGTCGCGATGATCGTCAGCGAACCGCCTTCTTCGATGTTACGCGCGGCGCCGAAGAAGCGCTTGGGGCGCTGAAGAGCGTTGGCGTCGACACCACCGGTCAAGACCTTGCCGGAAGACGGCACGACAGTGTTGTAGGCACGGCCGAGACGAGTGATCGAATCCAGCAGGATGACGACGTCGCGTCCATGCTCGACCAGACGCTTGGCCTTTTCGATGACCATTTCGGCGACCTGAACGTGACGAACTGCCGGCTCGTCGAATGTCGAGGAAACGACCTC
>JBEBXE010000089.1:0-10492 GCA_040391705.1 Aerobium aerolatum | reverse complement strand
CTAGCGCTCCCGCCACTGCTGGGCGCTCAGCGTGTAGAACACATGGCGCTTGAGGCGGTTGTCCTCCACCTGCGGGTGGTCGAAGTCGCCGGACGCATCGTGGGTCATGCCGATGCGCTGCATCACCGCGGTTGAACGCTGGTTGGCCTCCACCGCGAACGACACGATCTCTGGCAGTGCCAGTGTTCCGAAACCGAAAGCGAGGCAGGCTTCTGCGGCTTCGGTGACGTAGCCCTTGCCCCAGCATTCCGGCACCAGACGCCATCCGATCTCGACGCAGCCATCGGGCCGCGATGGCACGATCGTCGCGGGCAAAAGCCCGGTAAAGCCGATGCAGGCACCGGTTTCCTTCAGTTCGAGCGCCCAGAAGCCGTAACCCCGTTCCTCGATGCCCGTCTTCAGCCGGTCGAACAGCTCGTCGGATTGCGCCCGGGTGCGCTGGAAGCCGAAGAATTCCATCACTGTTTCATCGGAATTGATCCGGTGAAACAGCTCGCGGTCGTCGTCGGTCCAGTTGCGAATGCGCAGGCGCTTGGTTTCGAGTGGCGTCAAACGACAAACTCCTCCTGCCGGTAGCCTTGCAGATAGAGCAGGGCGGTCAGGTCGCCATGGTCGATGCGGATGCGCGCCTGCGCGGCGACGGACGGTTTGGCGTGCAGCGCCACGCCGGTGCCGGCCAGCGTCAGCATGTCGAGATCGTTGGCGCCGTCGCCGACGGCGATGGCGTCCTCAACGGAAAGCCCCAGCCGCGTCGTCATTTCGGTCAGCGCCTCGGCCTTGGCCGCGCGTCCGAGGATCGGCTCGGCGACCTTGCCGGCCAGTCGGCCGTCTTCTTCCAGCAGGACGTTGGCGCGGTTCTCGTGAAAGCCAAGCTTTGCAGCAATCGGTCCGGTGAACGACAGGAACCCGCCCGACACCAGTGCCGTCCACGCGCCGGCCGCGTTCATCGTCGCCACCAGCGCCTTGCCGCCGGACGCCAGCGTGATGCGGGTCTCGATGATCCGGGCGATCACCGACATGTCGAGACCTGCCAGCAGCGCCACACGCTCGCGCAGGGCCGGTTCGAAGGCCAGTTCGCCATTCATCGAGCGGGCGGTAATGTCAGCGACATGCGCCTTGAGGCCGACCTCGTCGGCGAGTTCGTCGATGCACTCCTGGTCGATCATGGTCGAATCCATGTCGGCGATCAGCACCTTCTTGCGCCGCGTCGCGGCCACCTGCACGGCTAAATCGAGCGGCGTGCCGGCGAGCAGGTCGCTCAGGCGCAGCATTGCCTCGTCCTGCGACAGGTCGTCCGGCAGATGGATGTCAGCGGCGACGCCGGGGCTCAGCCATTCGATCCGGCTTGCGCCCAGCACATGCAAGGCTCTATCTGCGAGTTCCTGTGAAACGGCGGGGCGAGCCGGATGGGCAATCAGCGTGGCGACGAGGGACATGGATAATCCTGCAAAGACGGGCGTGACGGAGCCGGTGAAGAACGCGATCCTGATAGCCGGGCCGACTGCCAGCGGCAAGTCGGCGCTTGCGCTGACGCTGGCGCGCCAGACCGGCGGCGTCATCGTCAACACCGATTCGATGCAGGTCTACGCCGTCCTGCGGCTGCTGACGGCGCGGCCTGGCGATGACGAACTCGCCGCCGCACCACATTATCTCTACGGCCATGTCGACCCGCGCGCCAATTATTCGACCGGCCGCTGGACCGACGATGTGCAGGGCCTCGTAGACAGCGGCGTCCTTGCCGGGCGCACACCGATCTTCGTTGGCGGCACCGGGCTTTATTTCAAAGCGCTGTTGCAGGGGCTGTCGGAAATGCCGGCGGTGCCGGAAGCGGTGCGCCGCAAATGGCGCGACGCGCTGGCGCGCGACGGTTCGGCTGCGTTGCACCAGATACTGGTCACGCGCGACACAGATGCTGCCACAACGATCCGCCCGACCGACGGCCAGCGCATCGTGCGCGCCCTCGAGGTTCATGATGCTTCGGGCCAGCCGCTGTCGCATTGGCAACAGGCCGAAGGTCAGCCGCTGGTCGACGGGGGCACAGCGCGGCTGATCGTCATCGAGCCGGACCGCGCGGTGCTGGCCAATCGCATCAGCCGCCGCTTCGACGCGATGATGGCGGGCGGTGCGGTCGGGGAGGTGCGGGCGCTGGCAGCCCTTGCCCCCGACCCTGCGCTGCCGGTGATGAAGGCGATCGGCGTGCGTGAGTTGATGGCTGTCGACCGTGGCGAGATGACCATGCAGGACGCAACGGAGCGGGCCAAGATCGCCACCCGCCAATATGCCAAGCGCCAGATGACCTGGTTCCGCAACCAGTTCGGCCCCGAATGGGAAAGAATGTCGCTGCACGACTGATGCCGAGGTCTTCAAGTTTGGCCTTGCGGTATTGATGACGGCAAGCTTCGGGGCCAATGATCCCAGTGTTTTGTTTGAGTCTTGAAATAAAAACACTCTATGAGCCGGTTCCCTCCAATTTTAAGTCATTGATTAACCCATCGTAAGGGCTGCGGTGGCACAAATTACGTGGGTATTGGATGGGGGGACGATGCGGTTTCATCGGGCCGAATCGGCATTTTTTGTTTTTATTGCTGTGATTCTGGCTGCGGTCCTCACCACTCTGCTGGCCTACGAGGTCGGCCGTACCGTTCTTCAGACCACCGACGCTGTTCAACGCGTCACATTAGTGTCCAGATTTGTCACCTTGCTGTTCGCGACTGGCGTGCTGCAAGCAACGGGGCTTCTGTTCGGCGTCTTCTTCATCTACCCGCTGATCCGCACCCAGGTGAGGGAAGAGGGCAAGCTGCGCGAAATGGCCGATGCCCTGAGCGCCCGATCCGTCACGCTGGAACATGCAGCCCTGACCGACGCGATGACCGGCGCGCAGAACCGCCGCTTCTTCGACGACGCGCTGCGGGAATATCTGGTTGAGTTCGGCAAGATCGGCCGGCCTGTGGGGCTGCTGATCATCGATCTCGATCATTTCAAGCGCATCAACGATTCGCATGGCCATGATGTCGGCGACGAGGTGCTGAAAGCGGTCGCCAATTGCCTGCACGACCTGACCCGGCATCACGATGTGGTGGCACGGCTGGGCGGCGAGGAGTTTGCAGTTCTCGCGCCCAACATGGACGAGACATTGCTGGCGAAGCTGGCGGAGCGTGTGCGCAAGGGCATCGCCGACCTGGTGGTTCCAAGCCGCAACATCCGGCTGAAAGTCACCGCCAGCATCGGGCTTGCGGTCTGGGATGGCGAGGAAACGACGGACGAGTTCTACCGTCGCGCCGACACCTATCTCTACCAGGCTAAAAATATGGGCCGCAACCGCGTCTGCGCCTGAGCGCGTCTATTCGTAGAGCCGGCGGAACGCCTCATCATCCAAGCGTCGCAAGCGTGGCTTTTCGGCCAGATCGGCATCCGCGCTGCCCCGCCGCAGCAGGTCCGTCTGGCGGGGAAAATCGAGCGGCTGGTCACTATCGAGCCCTGTCGGCGCGCCGGTGCGGCGCAAATTCTCGACCAGCGAGAAGATGTCGAGATCGTCACCCCCGGCGCTGAAGTTTTGGGCCTCTGCATCATGGGACGCGCCGGGCAGCAGGTCGGCCACCTGGTGCTCGAACTTCAGCCGCATCGTCGTCGCCACGCCTTCGCCAAAGGCAATCGCCTCGCGCTGCCCCATCGACGACAGGAAGCTGAGCGTCGACGCCGACGAGTCGGCGATCGCCGAGCGGATGATGTCCTGGTCGGCCTCGTTGGCAAGCCGCATGGCGAAAATCGTCGAGCATTGCGACAGCACCGTCGGGTCCAGTTCTCCCGGACGCTGGGTGACGATGCCGAGGTAACATCCGTATTTGCGTCCCTCCTTGGCGATGCGCGACAGCGCATGGCGGGTCGGCGCAAAGCCAAGCTTGGGGTCGGCGGGCATGTAGCGATGCGCTTCCTCGCACATCACCAGCAGTTTCAGCCTGCCGCTGCTGTTCATCGCGACGTCGAACGCCAGCCGCGCGACCACCGAGCACACCGAGTTGACCACTTCCGACGGCAGCCCCGCCAGTTCGAAGCAGGTGATCGGCCGGCCGTGATGCGGCACGCGGAAAATCGTGCCGATGGTCTCGTGAATGTTGTCGCCGATGATCCGCGACGCAAACATGAAGCGATAGCGCGGATCGTGGATGGCGGCGTCGATGCGCGCGCGCAAAGCGCGGTAGAACGGCCGCTCGTTCTTGGTTTCCAGCAGGCCCATGCGCTCGTCGATGGTGCGCAGCACGTCGGCCATGCGGTAGGGAATGGGCGTGTCGGCGGTGATGCTGCTGCTATCGGTGCCGCTCCGCGTCAGGCCGCCATTTTGCGGCGTGCGATACAGCTGCTTGGCCAGCGGCACCAGATCGCGCAGCAGGTCGACTTCCTCGGCGATGGCGTCTCTGCCGCGATACAGCACCTCCACCAGTTCTTCGAGACGGAACAGCCAGAACGGCAGGTCGAGCGTCGCGGTGTTGACCCGGATCGAATGGTCGGGGAAAGCGCTCGAAAATTCATTGTGCGGGTCGAGGATCAGCACCCGCAGATCGGGGCTTGCCGCAATCGCCTTGCGCAGCAGCAGCGAAACGGCGGTGGATTTGCCGACGCCGGTCGTCCCGACCACCGCGAAGTGGCGGTTGAGCGTGTCATCGATGGCGATCCTCGCGTCGATGGTCTCGTCCTGCGACAACTGCCCGATGGTCACGGCGCGCCGTCCCGACACATCGTAGACTGCCTGCAGGTCGCGCGCGCGGATGCGGTGCGCCACTGCGCCGATATGGGGATATCCAGTGATGCCGCGGTCAAACACCGGATCTGCGGTGTCGGTGTCGCGGACTTCGCCGACCAGTTCGACCTGAACGCTGATCGGGTTTGCGCCGTCTTCCAGCCACGTCGTGGCGGTGCTCTCGATGCGGTAGACGAGACCGACGGTGCGGATGGCGCCGAGATTGATCGAAACCATGCGGCCGACGGTCCACACCGCTTTGGTCGTCGGATCGTCGTCGCAGGCAAAGGCTGCAATCGTGGCGCGCGCGCCATCGCATTGAACGACGCGACCGAGCACACGGGAGTCGGCTTGCGATCCGTCGCGCCGTTCCTGGCTGGTTGTCTCGCCGATTTTCGTGTGTTCAACGAACATCAATGACTTGCCCCCTGCCTGGTCACCCCTGTCCAGACCCTGAACCTTAGCCGTTTCGGGTTAAGGCGGGGTGTGATCTGTTGGTTGATCGCAGGTTAAGCAAATCGTTCAAATTGAAGATATTCAGGTTTGCATGGGACGAAAAACAAGCGAGGCGACATGATGCAATCATCACGCCGCCTCGATCGCGACAGCAGAGCTGGCTGTCATTTTGGTCGCGATTGTCCCCGATCGCGACCATCCCCTGCTCCGGAACTCAAAGCTCTCCATCAAACGGCAGAGGCTGTCCGTTGCCGCCCCGCAGGGCATGCGGCAAGCTAGATGACCACAACCTTGGCGCCCACCGGCACGCGTTCGTAGAGATCCGTGACGTCTTCATTGCGCATGCGAATGCAGCCTGAAGATACGGCACGTCCGATTGATAATGGCTGATTCGTGCCGTGAATACGATAGAGCGTCGACCCGAGATACAGCGCGCGTGCGCCGAGCGGGTTTTGCGGGCCGCCCTTCATGTGGGCCGGCAGGACGCGGCCTTTCTTCTTCTCGCGGGCAATCATCTCTGCTGGCGGACGCCAGTCCGGCCACTCGGCCTTGCGCGTCACCTTGTGGGTGCCGGCCCATTCGAAGCCGGGCTTGCCGGTGCCGACGCCATAACGCCGCGCCTGTCCGCCGGCCTCGACCAGATAGAGCAGGTGTTCGCGCGTATCGATGATAATGGTGCCGGGTTCATGCGGGCCGGAATAATCGACCATCTGCGGCAGGAATTTCGGGTCGAGCTGCGGGGCGGCGTCGCGCGCAGCACTTGGCAGCGCCGCCGTCTGGATGCTGTCCTGCCGCGGTTGCGCGCGTTCCGTCGGCTGGACGACGGCGCGTTGCCTTGTGGAGATGACCGGCGCGGGTGCAATGCCGACCTTTACTCCCTGCAGTCCGGCGGTGGCCGGACGACGGTCGATCATGCGCTGGCCGGACGGAGCCCGCTGCAATTGCAGCACCCACGGGGCCGACAGGTCTGGGCTGACGACCAGTGGCGGGCGCTCGCTATAGCGGTCCTGCGCCAGTGCGCCCTGCGCTGCGCCGGCAACGAGCGCGGCGGTCCCAAGCATCACCAGAAAGCTTTTCATCCCATCGACTTTCCACGACTGACAATGTGCGGCAGCAGAAACCGGGTGGCGTGCTGCCGTTTCGACTGCAATTGTCAGGAGAGCGCGCGCAAAAAGAGTGAACGGACTTCCATAAAATGCGCTGGAATGCGTAAACCTTTCGGTGTGGTTACCGGACGGTTGATCCGTTTGGTAAATGAAACATCAAGGAGTTCGTCGATGGAAGGACTGGTGGTTGGCGAGGATGGCCAGACCCGCTGCGCATGGCACGGCAATTTGCCCGACTATCTGCGCTATCACGACGAGGAGTGGGGCCACCCGGTCGCCGACGACAATCGGCTGTTCGAAAAGCTCTGCCTCGAAGGGTTCCAGTCCGGCCTGTCGTGGCTGACGATCCTGCGCAAGCGCGAGAATTTCCGCGAGGCATTCGGTGGCTTCGATTTTCGCGCGCTGGCGCTGGAGGACGAGGCGCAGATGATGGAACGTCATTTGCAGAATGCCGGCATCGTCCGCCATCGCGGCAAGATCGCCTCGGTCTACAACAATGCCCGCCGCGCCGTCGAACTGGTGCAGGAGCGTGGTACGCTCGCTGCTTATTTCTGGTCGTTCGAGCCGGGTCCGGCGGAGCGGCCGGTGGTGGCCGACTGGGCGAGCCTGAGGGCGATGGGCAAGACGGCGACCTCGACGCATATTTCCAAGGAGCTGAAGAAGCGCGGCTGGAGTTTCGTCGGCCCGACCACCGTCTACGCCTTCATGCAGGCGATGGGCATGGTCAACGATCATGTCGAGGGCTGCATCTGTCGCGAGCGCATCGACGGCCTGCGGAAAAGCTTCAAGCGGCCGGGTTAGTTGAAAGCGGGTGACATGTGCGGCCGCATGCGGTAATTCCCCGAGCGCCCGGCGCTGGTGCCGCCTTTAGTCCCGGATGGAATTTTCATGCCCAAGATGATTGAGACTCTGGACGACGTTGTCGACGGCTATGCAGCGCTGTTCTGCGACGTCTGGGGTGTGCTTCACAACGGCATCGACGTTTTCGAGGGAGCGGTGGCCGCACTTCGCCGCGCGCGGCAGAAGGGTGTGGCTGTCGTCCTGATCACCAATTCGCCACGTCCGCGTCAGGGCGTCATCGACCAGCTCGCCGCGATGGGCGCCGATCCCGACTGCTGGGACCGCATCGTCACCTCCGGCGACGTCACCCGCGACCTGATCAGCGCCGGCCCGCGCCGCATCTATCACATCGGCCCGGATCGTGACTTCCCGCTCTATGATGGCCTCGATGTCGAGCTGTCCGAGGATTTCGAGGCGCAGGCCGTCGTCTGCACCGGTCTGGTGGACGATGATGTCGAGACGCCGGAAGATTACACCGAGCTGTTGCAGCGGCTGCGCATGCGCAATCTGCCGTTCATCTGCGCCAATCCCGACATCGTCGTCGAGCGCGGCGACCGCCTGCTGTGGTGTGCCGGCGCGCTGGCGCGCGACTACGCCCAGATGGGCGGCCGCACGCTGATCGCCGGCAAGCCGCACCGCCCGATCTACGAGGCGGCGCTGGCCGCTGGCGCGGAAGTCCTGGGCCGTCCGCTGGAAGCACGTGAAATCCTCGCCATCGGCGACGGCGTTTTGACCGACGTGAAGGGCGCGAGCGACAATGGCTTCGACGTGCTGTTCGTGTCGGCGGGCATTCATGCCGGCGAATACGGCGCTGCGACGCCGGATGCCGGCAAGCTTGCCGCATTTCTGGAAAAGCATGGCTACGGCCCGGTGGCCGTGATTCCACGTTTGAGATAATCGATGGCCTCATCACGCATTCAGCGGCTCGCCAATTCGTCCAGCCAGCTCGCCTCCTGCCGCGGCGGCGTGGTGGCGATCGGCAATTTCGACGGCGTGCATCGTGGCCATCAGGCGGTGCTGGAGATGGCGCTGGCCGAAGCCGAGGCGCGCGGCGTGCCCGCATTGGTGCTGACCTTCGAGCCGCATCCGCGCACCGTGTTCCGCCCCGAGGTGCCGCTGTTTCGCATCACGCCTGCGCCATTGCGGGCGCGGTTGCTGGAAGCGCTCGGCTTCAAGGCCGTGGTCGAACAGCCGTTCACCCGCGACTTTTCCGGGCTGGAGGCGGAAGCGTTCGTACGCGATGTGCTGGTCGCCGATCTCGGCATCTGCCACGTCGTCACCGGCTTCGACTTCCATTTCGGCAAGGCCCGCCAGGGCGGCCCGGCCTTCCTGATGGAGGCGGGCAAGCGTTATGGCTTCGGCGTCAGCCTGGTCGACGCGTTCCGCGACGAGGGCACCGACGTCGTCTCCTCCAGCCGCATCCGCACCCTGCTGTCGCAAGGCGACGTGGCGCAGTCGGCAGGCCTGCTCGGCTACCGCTTCACCGTCGAGGCGGAAGTCTCGCATGGCCGCAAGCTCGGGCGTCAGCTCGGCTTTCCCACCGCCAACATGGCGCTGCCGTCGTCGACGTCCCTGCAGGAAGGCGTTTACGCCGTGCGCCTGCGCCGTGCCGACGGCTCGATCCATGACGGCGTCGCCAGTTTCGGCCGCCGCCCGACCGTCACCGAGGATGGCGCGCCGCTGCTCGAAACCTTCGTGTTCGACTTTTCCGACGATCTCTATGGCGAAATCTGTGCCGTCTCGTTCTTCGGCTTGCTGCGCGGCGAGCAGAAATTCGACGGGCTCGACGCACTGGTGGTGCAGATGAAGCGGGACGAGGCCGAGGCGCGCGCGCTGCTTGCCGGCGCGGTGCCGCTGTCGGAACTGGACCGGAAAATCTGTTTCGACGGCATTTAATTCAAACTTTACCGTGTTTCCCCATAGTCCCGGCACCACCCGCAATTGAGTAGTGCGTAAGCGGAGCTTGATATGTTTTCGACGAAAGGGCTGCTTGCAGCCAGCGCGGTCGTTGTCGCGACCGTTTCCATGGCGTCTGCCCAGACCTATGAACAGCAAGGCGGCTACCTGCAGCCAGCCTATGGGGCACAGCAGGAACAGGCCTATCCCGTGCAGGCCGCGACCGATCTGCAACAGCAACAGCCACAGCAAGATTATGGCTACCCGGCCGCGCAGCAGGATCAGTATCAGCAGCCTGCCGGCGGCTCCAGCGGCAGCTGGATTTCCGGCAGCTGGTATCTGAAGGTCGGCGCTGCCGTTCTGCACGCGCCGAAATTCGACGGCGCGTCCGGTCGCGTCCTGTCGATCCAGCCGCTGGTGTCGCTGGGCAAGCACGGGCCTGCCGCGCGCTTCACCTCGCGCAATGACAACATCTCGCTGGCGCTGATCGACAATGGCGGTCTGCGCGCCGGTGTTGCCGGAAAGTTGATCTGGGCCCGCGATTCCGGCACCGACGAGCGGCTGCGCGGCATGGAGCCGATCAAGTTCGGCGGCGAGGCCGGTGTGTTTGCCGAGTTCTACCCGACCGATTTCACCCGCATCCGTGCCGAGGTTCGCCACGGCGTGCGCTCGCACAGTGGCGTCGTCGTCGATGTCGCGGCCGATGCGTTCTTCGACGTCACCGAAGAAGTCCGCATCTCCGGTGGCCCGCGCATGAGCTGGGCGTCGGCGCGTTATCACGAGGCCTATTACGGCGTTGACGCGACGGAATCGGCGGCAAGCGGCCTTGGTCAGTATTCGCCGGGCAGCGGTTTCAAGTCGCTGGGGCTGGGCGGCGCGATCACGTGGAAGGCAACCGATCAGCTGGAAACCAGCATCTTTGCTGAATATTCGCGTCTGATGGGACCGGCGGGCAATTCGACCCTGGTCGAGCAGCGGGGCTCGAAAAACCAGCTCACGCTCGGTGCTTCGGCGATCTATCGCTTTGACTTCGCGATGTAGTCATTTGGCACCACGCAGGGCTGCACCGCTCATGTTGCAGGATTGGCCCTTTATTCATGGCGCGCGCTCGGCTAAAAGCGCGGCCATGATGACACGCGTCTTTTCCATCGCGCTCTCGATACGAATTACCGGCCCGGCCTTCCGGGCAGCCTGATCGGCTGCCGGAAGGTCCGGGATACTTGCGCGCTGTCTGCTGCGCGCCCTTCGCCTGTTTATTCAAGCCTTGCCCGGTACCACGTGTACGCTGGGCCGAAATCGCGATGAGACCGATGACCACCGCTGAAACCATCGACTATTCCAAGACCCTCTATCTGCCGCAGACGGATTTCCCGATGCGCGCTGGCCTGCCGGTCAACGAACCGAAATTCGTCGAACGCTGGCAGGGGATGAACCTCTACAAGAAGCTGCGCGAAAGTGC
>JBEBXE010000088.1:0-10538 GCA_040391705.1 Aerobium aerolatum | reverse complement strand
ATCAAGCAGCGCTCGGGCGCCATCGTCAACATCACCACCGGCGGCGCGCCGACCATGCCGATCGAGGAGCGCGTCGGCCCGGCAGCGCACTTCCAGCCGGAAATCGCCTCGCTCAACATGGGCACGATGAACTTCGGCCTCTACCCGATGCTGGAGCGCTTCAAGGAGTTCAAATACGACTGGGAGAAGCCGTATCTTGAAGCCTCGCGTGCCGGCGTGTTCAAGAACACCTTCGCCGACATCGAGTACATCCTGACCAAGTGCGCCGAAAGCGGCACCCGCTTCGAGATCGAGTGCTACGACATCGGTCACCTCTATACGCTGGCCCACTTTGTTGATCGCGGCATCGTCAAGGGTCCGTTCTTCGTGCAGTCGGTGTTCGGCCTGCTCGGCGGCATCGGCGGTCATCCGGAAGACGTGATGCACATGAAGCGCACCGCAGACCGCCTGTTTGGCGATCAGTACCAGTGGTCGGTTCTGGGTGCCGGTCGCAACCAGATGCAGGTCGCGGCGATGTCGGCTGCAATGGGCGGCAACGTCCGCGTCGGCATGGAAGACTCGCTGTGGATCGGTGCCGGCAAGCTTGCGCAGTCCAATGCGGAGCAGGTCACCAAGGTGCGCCAGATCATCGAAGGCCTCGGCCTCGAGATCGCCACGCCTGACGATGCCCGCGAAATGCTGCAGCTCAAGGGCGGCGACCGCGTCAACTTCTAATCATCAGGCGGCGGCCTTCACGGGCCGCCACATTCGTACCAAACAGAAACGCCGCCCCATCCGGGCGGCGTTTTTGTTTCAGGCAAAGAAAAACCCCGGCCGAAGCCGGGGTGAGAGGGAAAGTGCGGCTACCCTCAAAACTCTTCCCAGCCCTCTTCCTGCGGCTGGTGGGCAAGTGCGGCAGCGGCTGAGCCGCCACCGAAGGAGGAGGCGATCCGGGACCCCAGCGCGCGCACTGGCGACTGTCGGGGAGCAGGTGCGCCCGAGGCTGCGACCGGAGCGGAGCGGGCGGAATGTCCGCTGTCGCCGCCGAGGTTGAACTGGCCGATCATCTGCATCAGCGACGACGCCTCGCGGGCAAGGCCGTGGCTGGCAGCGGTCGACTCTTCGACCAGTGCTGCGTTCTGCTGCGTGCCGCGGTCGATGCTGGTGACAGCGGTGCTGATCTCCTGAACGCCGGTTGCCTGCTCGCGTGCAGCGGTGACGATGGAGGACACGTGATGGTCGATCTCCTGCACCTGCGCCACGATCGCTTCGAGCGCCGAGCCGGTCTTTTCGACGAGGTCGACACCGGAGCGGACGCGGTCGCTGGACATTGAGATCAACTGCTTGATCTCCTTGGCAGCCGTTGCCGAACGCTGTGCGAGTTCACGCACCTCGTGGGCGACCACGGCAAAGCCACGTCCGGCATCGCCGGCACGTGCCGCCTCGACGCCGGCGTTGAGCGCCAGCAGTCCGGTCTGGAACGCGATGTCGTCGATGACGCCGATGATGTTGGTGATGTCCTTCGACGAGGTCTCGATTTCCTGCATTGCCGAGATCGCGCCGCGCACGATGATGCCGGACTGTTCGGCGCCCTGCTTGGTGCGGCTGACCAGTTCGCCGGCCTGTTCGGCACGTTCCGACGAGCTTTTCACCGTCGCGCTGATTTCCTCAAGCGCGGCTGCGGTCTGCTCGACCGAGGCAGCCTGCTGCTCGGTGCGGCGGGCCATGTCATCGGACGCGGTGCGGATTTCCGACGCACCGGAGTCGATCGTGCGGGCGTTCTGGCCGACAATGCGCAAGGTCGACTGGAGCTTTTCCAGCGAGGCGTTGAAGTCCATGCGCAGCGCATCGAGGCGCGCCGCAAACGGCGTGTCGATGCGGTAGGCGACGTCGCCGTCGGCGAGCTTCTGCAGGCCACCACCCAGCGCGCTCATCGCGGTCTGGATCTCGGCGGCTTCTTCGGCCTTCAGCCGCTCACGGGTGATGCGCTCCTGTTCGGAGAGGGTGCGGTTGGCGTCCGCTTCCCGCTCCAGCTTGTCCTTGGCAATCGCCGCGTCGCGCAGCACGACGAGCGAGCGCGCCATGTCGCCGATCTCGTCCTTGGCAGTCGATTCGGAAATGGTGACGTCCATCTGGCCGCTGGCGATGTTGCCGGTCGCGCCGATGATGCCTTCAAGACGGCGGCGGAAGCGGCCGGAAATCATCACGCCGAGCAGGATCAGCAGCAAGGCTGCGCCGATGATGATCGCCACCGAGGTCCACGCCATGCGCGTCAGGTAGGCGTAGGCGGTGGCCTGCGGCACGGACACGACGGTGAACCAGGACGTATCGTTCAGAAGCTTCACCGGATGGGCCACGACCAGCCGCGCCACGCCATCGGCGCCGGTCGCTTCCATCACGGTGCCGGGATTGGCGATCATGCTTTGCCAGACGGCGGCGTCCTCGCCGGTCTCGGTGAGCGGCTTGCCGAGGAAGGTGCTGTCCGGGTGGCCGACGAAGCTGCCGCTGCTGGAAAGCAGCGCCACGAAGCCGGTGCCCATTGGCTTCATCGTCCCCAGAACGGTGGCGACGTCGCTCAGGCCGATGTCGGCGCCGGCAACGCCGGCAATCTTGCCATCGATGATGATCGGCGCGGTCAGCGACGTCATCAACGTCGACGCGCCGTCAACCTCGTAGGCGAATGGCTCCAGGATGACGGGTTTGCCGCTGTCGCGCGCCAGCCGGTAGTAATTGCCGGCACCGGACTGCTCGTAGTCGAGCAGCGGGTCGAAATTGATTTTGCCATTGGCGCCCGAGGTCGCATAGGGAATGTAGCGGCCGGTCGCATCGGTGTGGCCGCCCTTGCCGGCATAGTCGGCGTCGCGGCCGTCAAACGCATTCGGCTCCCAGCCAGTCCAGACGCCCAGGGTGCCGGCCGAAGCCGTCTGGATTTCGGACAACATCCGATCCGCCGTGGCGCGGTTGCCGCCACGATCCGCAGCCAGCGCCTGCATCGTGTCCCGCAGGGAAAACACTTTCTGCATGTTGGACTGTATCTGTCCCTGAATCTGCGCCGCGCTGACTTCAGCTGCAGAGTTCATCTCCGCGGAGGTCGCTGTGACGATCTGATTGTAGGACATCACGAACAGACTGGTCGCCGTTGCGACCGTCGCCACGACGCCAACAGAGACGATGGCGAAGATATTTCGGGACGTGGCAGTCTTGAACAACATGTGGCGCCTTTCTGGCAAACAGTACGGGTATCGACCGGCGGGCCGGTTAATCAATTCGTGAGGTCGCAAATGCGCATAGGGGGAGGCAGGCTGAAGAAGCGCACCCCCCGACGCGAAGCTCCAACATCGGGAATTTCACGGAGACAGATTAAAGAAAGCTGAAGTAACGCCCTGATTGGCCGAAGAATTTGCTTTCGGGGCAGCAGAAGCAGAAAAGCAGCCGGGAAATCGCGGTTCACGGGCCTGCGGTGGTCGCAGCCGCGCCTGCGTTAGCGTTTCGCAGGTGACCCAGCGGCGAGTTTGCGCCTATGTAGGGCGGCTCATGCCTTGCAGCAGGGGCACCGCCACATTGTCGACAGAAGGAATGGCAGAGCAATGGATTTGGGTATCAAGGGCAGGACCGCGATCGTCTGTGGCGGGTCCAAGGGACTGGGCAGGGGCTGCGCCGAAAAGCTGGCCGAAGCCGGCGTGAACATCGTCCTCAATGCGCGCTCGGCCGAACCGCTAGCCGTGGCGGCCGACGAGATCGCGACGCGTTACGGCGTGTCGGTCACGCCGGTTGCGGGCGACGTCACCACGCCGGAAGGCCGCGCCTTGCTCCTCGCCGCCGCGCCCAATGCCGACATCCTCGTCAACAACGCCGGTGGCCCGCCTCCCGGCATGTGGCATGACTGGGCCGAAGAAGAATGGCAGAACGCCATTCGCGCCAACATGCTGACCCCGATCCACCTGATCACCGCGGTTCTGCCGGGGATGATCGAGCGCCGCTGGGGCCGCATCGTCAACATCACGTCGAGTTCGGTGAAAGCGCCGATTGGCGCGCTGGGTCTGTCGGGTGCAGCGCGCAGCGGCCTGACCGGCTTTGTCGCCGGCACCTCGCGCCAGGTGGCGCAGCATGGCGTCACCATCAACAATCTGCTGCCCGGCCAGCACGAGACCGATCGCATCGAATCGCTGATGCAGAACACCGCGCGCCAGAAGGGCATCACCATCGAGGCGGCGCGGGCTGCCGCCTACGAGACCAATCCGTCGCGCCGCTTCGGCACGACGGAAGAGTTCGGCGCGGCCTGCGCATTCCTGTGCAGCGCCTATGCCGGCTACATCGTCGGCCAGAACATCCTGCTCGACGGCGGGGCGGTCAACGCCACACTGTAACGACTGTTCGGGGGCTCACGCGACCGCGTCGAGCCCCTTTGTCTCTCCGCGCCAGGCAAAGCGCGACGTCGCCACGTCGGTGTCGTAGCAGGCTGCCATCGCGACGGCTTCCCTCGCCAGACTGTCGACGCCGGCGATAATGGTGTCGACCTTGTCGTCGGTCATCAGCACCGAGAAATTCAACCGCACCCAGCCCGGCTTGGCGATGTCTTCACCAGCGCGAATGCGGGCAAACAGCGACGCTGAAGTCGCTTCATCAATGCCGAGCAGATGGTGGGCATAGCTGCCGGCACAGGCACAGCCGCCGCGCGCCTGAATGCCGTGGAGATCGCTCAGCATCCGGGTGAACAGCTGGTGGTGGACCAGTCCGCCCTTGCCGTCGCGAATGCGGAACGAGAAGATCGGCAGCGCGTCGGCCTCGGTGTCGCAGCCCAGAAGCTCGATCATCGGATTGTCGCGCCACACCGCCAGCGCCCTGTCGCGCAGTTCGGTGCCGCGCTGGTGCATGTGCGCCTCGCCGACCTTGTGCTTGACGATCATGGCAAGAGCGGCGCGGATATCGCCGATGACGTTCGGCGTGCCGCCTTCCTCGCGGTGGCGCAGATCGCTGGCGTAATCATGCCCCCAGGGTGAGACGAAGGTGACGGTGCCGCCGCCGGGCAGGGTCGGCGTCTGCCGCCGCGCCATGGCGTCGCGCACGATCAGTACGCCGGACGCACCCGGCCCGCCGGGAAACTTGTGCGCCGAAAACACGATGGCGTCCTTGGCGGCGTCGGTGCCGCTCATCATCTGCATCGGCAGATAGGGGCCGGCGCAGCCAAAGTCCCACAGCGCCAGCGCACCGTGGCGCTTCAACAGGCGGGTGACGCTGTCGGTGTCGGTGATGATCCCGGTGACGTTGGAGGCGGCCGAAAACGTGCCGACGACGAGCGCGGCCCCGGCGGCTGCCACCAGCTCGCGCTCCAGGATTGCCATGTCCGGACCACCCACGGCGGCTTCCGGGATCTCGATCACCTCAGCGCCGCTTTCGCGCCAGGGCAGCATGTTGGAATGGTGTTCGTAGGGGCCGATCAGCACCACCGCGCGGCCGCCGTCCGCCACGATCCGGGCGATGTCGAGCAGGCCGACGAGGCGGTTGATGCCGGCGGTCGAGCCTGAGCCTGCAAACACCACGCTGCAGCCTTCATCGGCGCCGGTCAGCGTCGCGATGCGGGTGCGCGCTTCCTCACGCATGCGGGTGCAGTAGGAGCCGACGAACGACGCCTGGGTATGCGTGTTGGCATAATAGGGCAGCAGCTGGTCCTGGACGAAGGTTTCGACCTGCTTCAGCGCGCGCCCCGAAGCGACATAGTCGGCATAGATCAGCGGCACGGACCCGCGCGGCCCGTCGAGCATCACGTTCTCCCCGATGAGGCCGGCGCGCAGCTGGGCGATCACATCGGTGGTGGAAAGCGCGTCTTCGAAATCGGTCAGGGCGGTCATGGGGCACTCATAAATTGATGGTGCATGATGATAGATCGAATGAACCCGCGATTTCATTACCTGTTTTTAGGGTGACGCGGCTGAAATTGGGTCATATGATCGAATTGAAGAGAAATGATGGGTCAAAGATGGATTCGATTGATTTCAGCATCCTGCGTGAGTTGCAGCGCGACGCCTCGCTGTCGCAACGCGCCTTGGCCGAACGCGTCGGGTTGTCGCAAAACGCCTGCTGGCGCCGGCTGAAACAGCTGGAGGACTCCGGTGCGATCCGCAGCCGCACCGTGGTGCTCGACCGCGCGCGCCTGGGGCTCGGCCTCGTCGTCTTCGTCATGGTCAAGACGCGCCATCACTCGGCCGCGTGGCTCGACAAGTTCCGCAAGCATGTCTCGTCGATCCCCGAAGTGATCGACTTCTTCCGCATCGGCGGCGAATACGACTACATGCTCAAGGTGGTGGCGCAGGATATGATCCGCTACGACGCGTTTTACCGGCGGTTGATCTCCGGGGTGGAACTTGACACGGTGACGTCCCATTTCGCCATGGAAGCGATCGAGGAACAGCGCCCGATCCCGCTGGGCACGCAGACGGCTGGCTGAAACGGACAGGTCCATGACTGAGACAAACGACATCCACAATCGCCTGTCGGCCGGGCTCAAGGCCGCCCGCCGTGCCAAGGGGTTGAGCCTCGACGCGGTGGCGAAGCTGTCGGGTGTCAGTCGCTCGATGGTGAGCCAGATCGAGCGCGGCGAATCGAGCCCTACCGTGGCGACGCTGTGGAACCTGACCAAGGCGTTGCAGGTCGACTTCGCCGGGCTGCTCGAAGGTCACGTCGCGCGCAACATCCGCGTGGTGACGGCCGGCGACGCGCCGGTGATCGGCAGTCGCAGCAAGGATGTAACGATCCGTATCCTGAGCGCGCCGGAAGCGGTCGGCGATCACGAGCTCTACGACATCGCGTTTGGCGCGGGTGCCGTGCTCGACTCGCAGCCGCACCGCGCCGGCTGCCGCGAAGACGTCGTCGTGGTTGATGGCAGCGTCACCATTGTGTCAGGCGAGGAAACGGCGGAGGTCGGCCAGGGCAGCGCCGCCAATTACGCCGCCGACCGCCAGCACAGCGTGCGGGCCGGGGCGACTGGCGCGCGCGTGCTGATGATCGTGCGCAACAGCTGAAATCCGTTAAAGCGGATATTCGACGTTATATTGCATTGTGGGGCGAGTGGGCGCATAATCTTCAAAACGGAGATGCGGTGCCATGGCGAATGCGAGCGATTTTCTCGACCACATTTCGGAGGTTCTGGCGGAGATCGATGCCGAGGGCCTGACCAAGCACGAGCGCGAGATCACCTCGCCGCAGGGCGGGCGCATCAAGCTCGGCGCGCGCCCGGCGATCAATCTGTGCGCCAACAATTATCTCGGCCTCGCCAACCATCCCCGGCTGCGTGAAGCGGCAATCGAGGCGATGGAGACGCGCGGCTACGGCATGGCCTCGGTGCGCTTCATCTGCGGCACGCAGGATCTGCACCGCGAGCTGGAACGGCGGCTGGCGGCCTATCTCGGCCATGCCGACACGATCCTGTTTGCCTCGTGCTTCGACGCCAATGGCGCGCTGTTCGAGCCGCTGCTCGGCGCCGAAGACGCGGTGATTTCCGACGCGCTCAACCACGCTTCGATCATCGACGGCATCCGGCTGAGCAAGGCGAGACGCTACCGCTACGCCAATTCCGACATGGCCGATCTGGAGGCGCAATTGCAGCAAGCGCGCAGCGATGGCGCGCGCTTCATCCTGATCGCCACCGACGGCGTGTTCTCGATGGACGGCTATCTGGCGAAGCTGCCGGAAATCCGCGCGCTCGCCGACACCTATGGCGCGATGGTGATGGTCGACGACTGCCACGCCACCGGCTTCATCGGACCGAAGGGCGCGGGCACCGGTCCGCATTTCGGCGTCAAGGTCGACATCCTCACCGGAACCCTCGGCAAGGCGCTGGGCGGCGCGCTCGGCGGCTATGTGGCGGGGCCGCAACCAGTGATCGACCTTTTGCGCCAGCGCGCGCGGCCCTATCTGTTTTCCAATGCCCTGCCACCGGCCATCGTCGGCGCGGCGCTGGCGGTTCTCGATCTGCTCGACGAAGCGGACGATTTGCGCGCCACGCTGTTTCGCAACACCAGATACTGGCGCGACGGCCTCGCCGATGCCGGGTTCACGCTTCTGCCCGGCGAGCACCCGATCGTGCCGGTGATGCTCGGCGACGCGGTGCTGGCGCAGGAGATGGCGCGCGCCCTCGACGCGCTCGGCGTCTATGTCGCCGGCTTCTTCTTTCCTGTCGTGCCCAAGGGCAAGGCGCGTATCCGCACGCAGATGAATGCGGCGCTGACAACAGATGATCTCGACACTGCGCTCGACGCATTCCGCACCGCGGGCAGGCAACTGGGAGTGATCCGATGAAAGCGCTGGTCAAGGCCAAGGCGGAGCCGGGCCTGTGGATGCAGGACGTTCCAGAGCCGGAAATCGGCCCGGACGACGTGCTGATCCGGGTGCGCAAGACCGGCATCTGCGGCACCGACATCCACATCTGGAACTGGGACGAGTGGGCGCAGCGCACCGTGCCGGTGCCGTTGGTCACCGGCCACGAATTCGCCGGCGAAATCGTCGCCCTCGGCCGCGACGTGACCGACCTGAAGATCGGCCAGCGCTGTTCGGGCGAGGGCCATCTGATCGGCAGCACCAGCCGCCAGAGCCGCTCCGGCCGCTTCCACCTCGATCCCGAAACGCGCGGCATCGGCGTCAATGTGCAGGGCGCGTTCGCGCAATATCTGCGCCTGCCGGCGTTCAACGTCGTTCCGCTGCCCGACTCGATCCCCGACGAGATCGGCGCGATCCTCGACCCGCTCGGCAATGCGGTGCACACCGCGCTCAGCTTCGACCTGATCGGCGAGGACGTACTGGTCACCGGGGCAGGGCCGATCGGCATCATGGCGGCAGCTGTCGCCCGCCATGTCGGCGCGCGCCACGTCGTCATCACCGACGTCAACCAGACGCGGCTCGACCTGGCGACATCAGTTGCCGATGTCGTCGCCGTCAACGTCACGCAGGAAGACCTCAAATCGGTGATCGCCCGCCTGCACATGCAGCAGGGCTTCGATGTCGGCATGGAAATGTCCGGCAACCCGGCGGCCTTCGACCAGATGGTCGACGCCATGGTGATGGGCGGCAACATCGCCATGCTCGGCATTCCGCCCAAACCGGCGCTGGTCGACTGGAGCCGCATCGTCTTCAAGGCGCTGACGATCAAAGGCGTCTACGGCCGCGAGATTTTCGAGACCTGGTACAAGATGATCGCGATGATCGAAAACGGCCTCGACCTGACCCCGATCATCACCCACCGCTTCAAGGCCGACAACTTCGCCGAAGGCTTCGACATCATGCGCTCCGGCAAGAGCGGCAAGATCGTACTGGACTGGGGGTAGGCAGCAGTATTTCCGGGCGGGGTTTGCAACTGATCGACCCGACAGGCCGTTATGATTTCGCGGTCGTCTGATCGCTGCGCCCGTTAGGGAGGTTGTCATGCAGAGCCTGGAAAAGACGGTCACAACGGTCGATGCCCTGATTGCAGCGGTCGGCGACGGATCGCTTCGGCGCATTGCGGTGAGCGGTCACCTGACCGGGGCGCCTGCCGTCCGCCTCTCTCCGGGACAATCCTTGCGCGGTGCGGACGATGAGTCCGGCATCAGCTTCGTCGACGGCTCCGACGGGGTCCAGCTGTCATCGAACAACCGGATCCATACGCTCCGTCTCCACACCGCCCCCGACAAGCGCGCGATCTTCAACGACACCTCGGTGGACAGCCTCGGGCGGATCGAGTTGCGGGGTGTCACGGTCCATGGCCGGGTGCAGATTCTCGCTCGCGACAAGGTGCGCGGCGGTCATGTCGATGTGAACGGCCTCGATATCGTCGCCGCCGATGCGCGCAGCGCGCCAGAGCGGCCGCAAGGCTACGGCGTCTTTGTACTGCAAGGCGTGTTCACGCTGTGGAACATGCAGCAGGACACCGACGTGACCATCAGCGCCGACCTCGTCGGCCTCTCGGCCGGCCGCGACGGCGCGCCGGTGCGCGGCAGCGGCATTTTCGTCAGCGGCGGCGGCGACAAGGCCGGACGGCTGACGGTGCGACGGCTGGAGACCGACGCCGTCTACAGCGATGGCGGCATTGCGCCGGGCACCGCGGACCAGATCACCGGTGGCGTCTTCACAGTCTACGGCGCCCATGTCGATGTGGTCCGCAATCGCGGCCCGGTGACCACCTACGGCGTCAACGACATGGTCCTCGACAATTGGGGCGTGGTCGACCGCTGGACGGCGGAAGCCAAGATCACCTCGCATGGCCCGAGCGGCATCGGCTTCGTCAATTTCGGCATCGTGCATGAATTGAAAATCACCGCACCGATCGAAACCTTCGGACAGGGCGCGCGGGGCTTCAACGTCTACACCGGCACGGTCAACCTTGCCGAGTTCGACCGCGTCACCACCCATGCCGACGGCGCGATCGGCATCCAGATCAGCCAGCCGATCGGCAGGCTCGTCGTCCATCGCGGCATCGAGACGTTCGGTGGAATCGGGCCGTCGCTGGTCAAGGGCAAGGTGGTCACGCTGTCGGCCATCGGCCTCAGCGTCAAATCCGGCGGTTCGGCGCGCGAGATCGAGATTTCCGG
>JBEBXE010000087.1:0-10737 GCA_040391705.1 Aerobium aerolatum | reverse complement strand
TCAACGTCCTCACCGGCGCCGACGCAGGCGCCCCCTATGGCGGCGCTGCCTTCCACGACAACCGTGTCTGGGTGAAAGCGCTTTAGGCAGCTGAACGTGTGCCGGCTGCTCTTGACGATCCTCTGACCAATGGGTCCCGGCTCGGCGGGAGCAAAGCTCCCTTGTCCGGGATGACGGAAGCGCAGAGGAGGCGCGCGTCCCGCCTTTACGGCGTCATGCGGGCGAGGCTTTCGATGTCGATGTCGTCACTGGCCGAGCCGGGCGACAGCACGCTGCCTTCGGCGGAGACGCCGGTCAGCACGGCTTTGCCGCCTTCCATCCGCGCCTTGCCGGTGGCGACGAGGCGCAGGGCGAGGGGATAGAGCTGGTGTTCGACCGTCAGCACGCGCGCGGCCAAGGTTGCCTCGGTGTCGCCGGGCAGCACAGGGATTGCCGCCTGGGCGATGATCGGGCCTTCGTCCATGCCGGCGGTGACGAAATGCACCGTGCAGCCATGGACGCGCATGCCGGACTCGAGCGCACGGGTGTGGGTGTCGAGACCCTTGAACAACGGCAGCAGCGACGGATGGACGTTGATGATGCGTCCAGCCCATTTTTCGGTGAAGGCGGGCGACAGCAGGCGCATATAGCCGGCAAGGCAGACGACGTCCGCCTTCATCCGCGTCAACTCGGCGTCGAGCGCCTCGTCCATCGCGGCTTTGCTTGGATAGTCGGCCCGTGTGATCGCCTTGGCGTCGATCTTATGCGCGGCTGCAGCGTTCAGCCCCTTGGCGTCCGCCTTGTCGGAAATGACACCGACGATCTCGACCGGGTAGTTCGGATCGCCTGCGGCTTCGATCAGCGCGGCCATGTTCGAGCCACGACCGGAGATGAGAATGACGACGCGCTTTTTCATGCCGCTCACAGTCCAATCTGTCCGTTGTAGACGACGCCCGTCTCGCGGCGCGGGATAATGCGCCCGATCGTGGTGACCGTCTCGCCTGCCTTCTGCAGCACGGCTGCGACCTGCGCCGCCTGTCCGGCTGCCACAACCAGAACCATGCCGACGCCGCAATTGAAGGTGCGCATCATTTCGTTGGGGGCGACGTCACCGGTCTTCGCCAGCCAGGAGAACACCTCCGGCACGTCGATGGCGTCCAGCTGCATCTCGGCGGCAAAGTCCTTGGGCAGCACGCGCGGGATGTTTTCGGGGAAGCCGCCGCCGGTGATGTGCGCCAGCGCCTTGATGCCATGCGTGGTGCGGATCGCTTCGAGGACCGACTTGACGTAGATGCGTGTCGGGGTCAGCAGTGCCTGGCCCAACGTGCGGTGGGTGTCGAACGGGGCAGGGGCGTCCCAGGCCAGTCCCGACATTTCGACGATGCGGCGCACCAGCGAAAAGCCGTTGGAGTGGACGCCCGAGGAGGCGAGCGCCAGCAGTACGTCGCCTTCGACGATATCGTTGGTCGGCAGCAGCTGGCCGCGCTCGGCAGCACCCACGGCAAATCCGGCAAGGTCATAGTCGCCGTCGCGGTACATGCCCGGCATTTCAGCGGTTTCGCCGCCGATCAGCGCGCAGCCGGCCTGGCGGCACCCCTCGGCAATGCCCGAGACGATCGACGCGCCCTGGTCCGGGTCGAGCTTGCCGGTGGCGAAATAGTCGAGGAACAGCAGCGGCTCCGCGCCCTGCACGACCAGATCGTTGACGCACATGGCGACGAGGTCGATGCCGACGGTGTCATGCAGATTGGCTTCGATGGCGACTTTCAGCTTGGTGCCGACGCCGTCATTGGCTGCAACAAGGATCGGATCGGTGAAGCCGGCCGCCTTCAGGTCGAACAGGCCGCCGAAGCCGCCGATCTCTCCGTCTGCGCCTGGTCTGCGCGTCGAGCGCACCATCGGCTTGATCTTTTCCACCAGTGCGTTGCCGGCGTCGATGTCGACACCAGCCTGAGCGTAGGTGAGGCCGTTTTTGGGTTCGGTCATGATAGGTTCGCCCGGCAGTTGCTCAAGGGCGGCTCTTCGCATGAAGCGCGTTGCCTCGCAAGCGCCACCAGCCCTTGATGCGGCATCACACTTGATCACATGTGGTTTGGCGGCCATTTATCAACAGGCGCGCATGCGCTGGGAGACACAAGCAGGTGACCATACCAAACTTCATCACGATCTTCCGGTTCCTGCTGGTACCGGTCGTCATCGTGGCCTTGCTCAGCGACGAAAACAGCTGGGCGTTGGTGTGTTTCGTGCTGGCCGGCGTTTCCGATGCGGTGGATGGCTTCATCGCGCGTCAGTTCAACCAGCAATCGGTGCTGGGTGCCTATCTCGATCCGATGGCCGACAAGCTGCTGCTGGTCAGCGTTTTCGTCGTCCTCGGCTTCATGGGCGAATTGCCGCTCTGGCTCGTCGTTGCCGCAGTGTCGCGCGATGCGATGATCGTCTGCGCGGTGCTGTTGTCGTCGGTGATGAGCAACCCCGTCGAGGTCAGGCCGCTCATCGTTTCCAAGGTCAATACGGCGGTTCAGATCGTGCTCGTCAGCGTCGTTCTGGCTGAACTTGCCTTCGAGCAGATGTTTGGCGAGGCGCGTTTCCTGCTGGTCATAATGTGCGGACTCTTGACCGTGGCTTCGGCGGCGGCCTATCTCATGCAATGGCTGAAGCATATGGGCGCACATGAGCAAGCAAGACGCTGATATTCAGGAACGTATGGCCGAAGCCGTCGTCGCCGGTGCGCTGCGCCGCCAGGTCATGTTCTGGCTTGGCGCGATGGTGGCCTTCGTCGGCTTCCTCTATTTTTTCTCGACGATCCTGCTGCCGTTTTTCGCCGGCATGATCCTCGCTTATTTCCTCGATCCCGTGGCCGACCGGCTCCAGCGTCTGGGCCTGTCGCGGTTGGCCGCGACGGTGGTCATCCTGCTCGCGTTCGTGGTGATGCTGACGCTCGGCCTGATGCTGGTGATCCCGATCCTGGCCAGCCAGGCTGCCGACTTCCTCGCCAAGGTGCCGGACTATCTCACGGGCCTTCAGGCGCTGATCAACCGGTTCGATCCGGAATGGCTCAGCCGTACCGTCGGCGTCGAACCCGCCGCGCTACGCGAAGGCCTCAGTTCACTGATGACCCAGGGCACCCAGTTTCTGACCGGGCTGTTCTCGTCGCTGCTCAGCTCGGGACGCACGCTGATCGACCTTGGTGGTCTGTTCGTCATCACCCCGGTCGTCGCGTTCTACATGCTGCTCGACTGGGACAAGATGGTCGCCCGTGTCGACAGCTGGGTGCCGCGCGATCAGCTTGCCACGGTGCGCAAGATCGCCCGTGATATCGATGGCGCCGTTGCCGGGTTTGTGCGCGGTCAGGGTACGGTGTGCCTGATCCTCGGCCTCTTCTATGCTGTGGCCCTGACCATCGTCGGTCTCAATTTCGGCCTGCTCATCGGCCTGTTCACCGGGCTGATCGGTTTCATTCCTTATGTCGGCTCGATGGTCGGCCTGGTCCTGTCCATTGGTGTGGCGCTGGTTCAGTTCTGGCCCGAATGGCACTGGGTCATTGTCGTCGCCGTGATCTTCTTTGCCGGGCAGTTCGTCGAGGGCAACATTCTGCAGCCCAATCTGGTTGGCAAGAGCGTCGGGCTGCACCCGGTGTGGCTGATGTTCGCCCTGTTCGCGTTCGGTGCGCTGTTCGGTTTCGTCGGCCTGCTGATCGCGGTTCCGGCGGCGGCGGCGGTCGGCGTTCTCGTCCGCTTCGGCCTGTCGCGTTATCTGGAATCGCCGTTCTATCGGGGCCATGACGTCGACCTGAAGCAGAGCAAAGACTGATCCGATGTCGTTCGTGCCCATCAAGCCACCCCGGCAGTTGCCGCTCGACCTCTCTCACCCGGTTGCGCAGAGCCGCGACGATCTCATCGTCGGCCCCTCCAACCGGGAAGCGGTCGGCTTGATCGAGACCTGGCCCGACTGGCCGTCGTCCGTGGTGGTGCTGGCCGGGCCTGCAGGCTCCGGCAAGACGCATCTGGCGGCGATCTGGTGCGAGGACAGCCACGCCACGGCGTTGTCTGCCACCGGGCTGGGCCCGCGCGCTATGGATGCGGCAGCACACGGGCCTGTGCTGATTGACGACATCGATGCGCGTCCGATCGACGAAGCTGGATTGTTCCATCTGATCAATGCGGTCAAGCAGGCCGGTACCTCGCTGTTGTTGACGGCGCGGCGCTTTCCGATGGCGTGGGGCGTACGGCTGCCCGACCTGTCGTCGCGGCTGAAGGAAGCGGCGACGGTCGAGATCGACGAGCCCGACGATTTCCTGCTGATGGCGATCCTGACCAAGCTGTTTGCCGACCGTCAGGTCGAGGTTGAGCCGCATGTGGTGCAGTTTCTCGTGCGCCGCATCGAGCGGTCGCTGTCCAGCGCCATGGACGTTGTCGCGCGCCTCGACCGGGCCGCACTCGAACAGAAGACCCGCATCAGCCGCGTCTTGGCCGCACAGGTCATCGAGGCGATGGAAGCCGGGCAGGGCAACCTCGAGCTCTGAGCAGCGCGGTGCGTCATCGGTGATGGCAAGTCTTGAGGGTGATGGCGATCCCGACAGGATTCGAACCTGTGACCGTCGGCTTAGAAGGCCGGTGCTCTATCCAGCTGAGCTACGGGACCGTGAGACGCACCCTTAGAGGATCGGACTGAAAAGTCGAATCCGTTTTTGGATTATTTTTGAAGCTCGATCACCTGGAAAATCAGGGAGAGCATGTTTTGCGCGTCCGGCAGGACCGGCGCGCTCTGGACTGCGACCGTATCAGTGCGTCCAGGGAATTTTGCGGTCGTAGCTGAAGTTTTCGGTGTACGACATCGGCCGGCGGCGTGCTTCCTGCGGCAGCTGGACGCGAAACGCGAGGTCGTTCTTTTCCGCGTAGGCGACAGCTTCTTCGAGCGTGGGGAAGGTCAGGCGGATCTGGCTCTTCATGTCGCTGGACGACGTGTAGCCCATCAGCGGTTCGATTGTGCGTGGCTGTGCGGGATCGAATTCGAGAACCCACAGGCCGGTCTTGGCTTTACCGGACTGCATAGCGGTTTTCGCTGGGCTGAAGATGCGCGCTGACATAAGAGCCTCGTTTCGTCCGATCCAAGACCTTGGGAATTGGTCGGAGCGGCAGGATTCGAACCTGCGACCCTCTGGTCCCAAACCAGATGCGCTACCAGGCTGCGCTACGCTCCGTCGCCCGAAGGCATGGGTCGTATAGGGGCAGCCGGATCGAAGCGCAAGCCTGATCTGAGCAATAAAGCGCAAACCTAGGACGGTTTTCGCTTTTGTTTGGATGACGCAACGGCAGAACTCAGCGCGACGCTGCGGCAGCTGCAAGTCCGCGGGCGATATCCGTCTTGATGTCCGCCACATCTTCCAGCCCGATCTGGAGACGAATCACCGGGCCTTCATAGTTGCCCTTGGCCACGGTGCGGTCGCCGAGCTGGACATGCACCGCCAGGCACTCGAACCCGCCCCATGAAAAGCCGAGGCCGAACATCTCCAGCGCATCCAGGAATGCATGCGCCTGCGTGACGTCGCCGCCGTCGAGCACGATGGAGAAGATGCCGCTCGAGCCGGAGAAATCGCGCTTCCACAGGTCGTGGCCCGCAAAGCTCTCCAGTCCGGGGTGAAGCACCTGCGCCACGCCGGGCTGCGATTCGAGCCAGCGGGCAATGTCGAGCGCGCTCTTTTCGTGGCGGTCGAGACGCACGCCCATCGTGCGCAGGCCGCGCAGCACCTGGTAGACGTCGTCAGGGGCGACGCAGCAGCCCATCGTTTCGTGGGTCTTCAGCAGTTGCGGCCAGCAGCGTTCGTTGGCTGACACGGTGCCCAGCAGCACGTCGGCATGGCCGGCCGGATATTTGGTGGCGGCGTGGATCGAGATGTCGACGCCATGCTCCAGCGGCCGGAAATAGATCGGCGTCGCCCAGGTGTTGTCCATCATCACCACGGCGCCACGCGCCCGCGCCTCGCGCGCGATTGCCGGGATGTCCTGGATCTCGAATGTGTTGGACCCCGGCGACTCGGTGAAGACGACCTTGGTGTTCGGCTTCATCAGCGCGGCAATGCCCGCACCCACGAGCGGATCGTAGTACTCGACCTCGACCCCCAGTCGCGTCAGCATCGTGTCGGCGAAGTTGCGCGTCGGATGATAGACGGAATCGACGATGAGCACATGGTCGCCAGATGACAGGAAGGCCAGCAGCGGGATCGTCACCGCCGCCAGCCCGGACGGCACCAGCACGGTTCCGGCCGAGCCCTCCAGCGCGTCGATCGCGGTTGCAAGCGCGTCGGTGGTCGGCGTGCCCTTTGTGCCGTAGGTGTATTTCTGGTTGCGCGACGCCATGGTCGCGGCATCGGGGAAGAGCACCGTGGAGGCATGGACCACGGGCGGGTTGACGAAGCCGAAATAGTCCCGCGGGTTATTGCCTGTATGTATCAGACGCGTATTGATGCCAGTGGTGGTGGTGTCGCGCTTGCTCATGGAACCCTGCCTTCGATGCGTGTTCAAAAGGCATATCCAGAGGATATTCGTCATGCAACCTTAATGGCTAGGGCCAGGGTCTGGCAGGCTGCCAAAAGGAAGAATTGTGCTCTATTCAGCGCGACGCAGGGTCAGTCGTTTTGTTAGACTGGCTGAGCAAAGCAACATGTTTCAAATTGAATGATTACAGTTGTCGTCCAAGATCTTGGCAGTGCTGCCCAAGAGGACGGCAATCAACCGAGCAGATTTATTCGTGCTTGACCGACGTCGAATAATCGCTTTCGATGGAATTCGTGAGTGGGAGGTGGAGCAAGGCGTCGTCTTGATGCGCGGTTTCGGTGGTGCCGGGACTAACATGCTTCCGAAGAGAACAATGCGGGTCAGGCCCGTAACAAAAGAAAAGGGTAAGTGGGCATGAAAAAGCTAGTAACGGGAATCCTCGGCTCGGCAGCGCTGCTGCTGTCGGCTTCGGTTGGCTCGGCTGCAACGCTGGACGACGTGAAGGCCAAGGGCGAGGTTGCCTGCGGTGTGCATACAGGTCTTGCCGGCTTTGCCGCGCCGGACGATCAAGGCAACTGGAAAGGCTTCGACGCTGATTTCTGCCGCGCTGTTGCTGCAGCGGTTTTCGGTGACGCAACCAAGGTGAAGTTTGTTCCGACCAACGCGACCGAGCGCTTTACCGCTCTGCAGTCGGGTGAAATCGACCTGCTCGCCCGCAACACCACCTGGACGCTGACACGCGATACGTCGCTGGGCCTCAACTTTACCGGCGTCAACTACTATGACGGCCAGGGCTTCATGATCAACGCGCAGAAACTGCCGGGAATCAATTCCGCGCTGCAGCTTTCGGGCGCTGCCGTCTGCGTCCAGACCGGCACGACGACCGAACTGAACCTGGCCGACTACTTCCGCGCCAACAACATGGAATACAACCCGGTTGTCTTCCAGGGCTTCGACGAAACCAACGCGGCTTATGAAGCCGGCCGTTGCGACGCTTACACCACCGACCAGTCGGGCCTCTATGCACTGCGTCTGACGCTTGCCAATCCCGACGAGCACGTCGTTCTGCCTGAAATCATTTCCAAGGAGCCGCTTGGGCCTGCCGTCCGCCAGGGCGACGACCAGTGGTTCGACATCGTCAAGTGGACGCTGTTCGCGATGGTTCAGGCTGAAGAACTCGGCATCACCCAGGCCAACGTCGATGAGATGAAGGCTTCGGACAATCCCGAGATCAAGCGCGTTCTCGGCCAGGAAGCTGAGTCGAAGATCGGCCAGATGCTCGGCCTGGACAACGAATGGATCGTCAACATCGTGTCTTCCGTCGGCAATTACGGCGAAGTTTTCGAGCGTAATATCGGTCAGGACAGCCCGCTGAAGATCGCGCGCGGTCTAAACCAGCTCTGGACCAAGGGTGGCGTGCAATACGCACCACCGGTCCGCTAAAACTGCGCTGAGCCAACAGCAAAATCGGAAGAACGGGAGGCGCACGTACGCCTCCCGCACCGAACAAGGGGAACTGCATGGCATCTCAGGACACGCTCCGTGCGAGCGATTCCGCACGTGTTTCCTGGACGAATGACCCCAAAATCAGGGGCATCATCTTCCAGGTGCTGGTCGTAACTATTCTCGCTGCGGCTGTTTACTGGATTTGGGGAAACACGGTTGATAACCTGCACCGGGCGAATATTTCGTCCGGTTTTGGTTTTCTGAAAGGTCGAAGCGGCTTCGACGTTTCGCAGTCATTGATCGACTTCAATGCGGATTCGACATTTGGGCGGGCGCTCATCGTCGGCTTGCTCAACACCGTTCTCGTCGCCGTCGTCGGCGTCATCACGGCCACCTTTCTTGGCTTCCTTGTCGGTGTCGGGCGCTTGTCCGGAAACTGGCTGATCGCCAAGATTTGCATGGTTTATGTCGAGATATTCCGCAATATCCCGCCGCTTCTCGTAATTTTCTTCTGGTATCTCGGCGTTTTGTCGGTGCTTCCCGCACCGCGCGACAGCATTGGGTTGCCGTTCGGCTCCTATCTCAACAGCCGCGGCTTCTTTCTGCCGAGGGCGCTGTGGGAGCAGGGCGCGTGGCTCATTCCCGTGGCACTGGTGATCGGGCTTGTGGCCGCCTTCGCCGTTGCCCGCTGGTCGTACAAGCGCCAGATGCAGACCGGTGAACGCTTCCCGGTGTTCCTGACCTCGGTGGTGCTGGTCCTCGGATTGCCGACGCTTGCAGCACTGGTGATGGGCGTTCCATTCACCTTCGAGTATCCGCAGCAGGGCGCATTCAACCTGACCGGCGGATCGCAGATCAAGCCGGAGTTTCTGTCGCTCTATCTGGCTCTGTCCTTCTATACGGCGGCGTTCATCGCCGAGATCGTGCGCGCCGGTATTATCGGCGTCAGCAAGGGGCAGACCGAAGCGGCCAACGCACTCGGGCTTCGTGCCGGGCCGACCTTGCGGCTGGTGGTGGTTCCACAGGCGATGCGGATCATCATTCCGCCGCTGACGAGCCAGTATCTCAATCTCACCAAGAACTCCTCGCTTGCGGTGTTCGTCGGTTATCCCGACCTGGTGCAGATAGGCCAGACGACCATGAACCAGACGGGCCAAGCCATTGAAGTCGTGGCGATCTGGATGGTGATCTATCTCGGGCTCAGCCTGTCGATGTCGCTGTTCATGAACTGGTTCAACGACCGAATGGCATTGGTGGAGAGGTAAGATGCAAGAACACGACCTTACCTTCGTACGCACCGAGATGGTGCTGGCCCAGATGGCGCCGTCGCGTGAACGCGGCTTTGCCGCCTGGGTGCGCAAGAACATGTTCGCATCGGTCAGCGATACCGTGCTGACATTGCTCGGCCTGTTCGTGATCCTCTGGTTCGTGCCCGGCTTTCTGCGCTGGGCCTTCGTCGACGCGGTGTGGACCGGCTCCGACCGCTCGGTCTGCGCCACGCTGGCGCAAGGCGGTGTCCAGCCGGACGGCTGGTCCGGCGCCTGCTGGGCGTTCGTGAATGCCAAGTTCGCGCAGTTCATGTACGGGCGCTACACCTTCTCCGAACGCTGGCGGGTGGATCTGACGGCGGTGCTGTTCATCCTGCTGCTGGCGCCGCTGCTGATCCCGCGTTTCCCCCGCAAGGGGCTCAACGCCATCCTGTTGTTCTTCGTGTTTCCGTTTGTCGCGTTCTTCCTGCTCGTCGGCGGCTATTTCGGCCTGCGTTATGTGCCGACCACCGAGTGGGGCGGCCTGCTGGTGACGATGGTGCTGTCGATCGTTGGCATCTCGATCTCGCTGCCGTTTGGCATCGTGCTCGCGCTGGGCCGGCGTTCTGAAATGCCGGCGATCAAACTGATCTGCGTCATCTTCATCGAGGTGGTGCGTGGCGTGCCGCTGGTGACGGTGTTGTTCCTCGCCAGTGTCATGCTGCCGCTGTTCATGCCGGCAGGCATGACGTTCGATCGCTTCCTGCGCGCTCTTGTCGGCGTGGTGCTGTTTGCCTCCGCCTACATGGCGGAAGTGGTGCGCGGCGGCCTGCAGGCGATGCCGAAAGGCCAGTACGAGGGCGCGGATTCGCTGGGTCTGAGCTACTGGCAGAAGATGAATCTGATCATTCTGCCGCAGGCCCTGAAGCTGGTGATCCCGGGGATCGTCAACACCTTCATCGGGCTTTTCAAGGATACCAGTCTCGTCTACATCATCGGCATGTTCGACCTGCTGGGCATCGTGCGCCAGAACTTCACCGACGCGAACTGGGCATCGGCACAAACGCCGATGTCGGGCCTGCTGTTTGCGGGCTTCGTATTCTGGATTTTCTGTTTCGGAATGTCGCGTTATTCTATCTACATGGAGCGAAGGCTGGATACCGGGCATCGAAGTTGATGCCGCACCCGGATAGAAATCAAGAACAAGGCCAAAGTGCCAAAGGGGTTTGTCATGGCTGTCGAAAACGCCGTTGCCGCTGAAGAGATCGCGGTAGACCGTTCCAAAATGCAGATATCGTCCACCGATGTGGCGATCGAAATCCAGAACATGCACAAATGGTACGGTGAGTTCCATGTGCTGAAGGACATCAACCTGAAGGTGATGAGCGGCGAGCGCATCGTGGTGTGCGGACCGTCCGGCTCCGGCAAGTCGACGATGATCCGTTGCATCAACCGTCTGGAAGAACACCAGAAGGGCAAGATCTTCGTCGACGGCAAGGAACTGACCAGCGATCTGAAGAAGATCGACGAGGTGCGCCGCGAGGTCGGCATGGTGTTCCAGCACTTCAACC
>JBEBXE010000086.1:0-10843 GCA_040391705.1 Aerobium aerolatum | reverse complement strand
ACCGATTCCACCCTCGGCGGGAGCCAAAGCCGGAGAACGCCTGCAATCTATAATCCCACCAGTGTGGGTTAGCGTCTAATTTGGTTTGCCCCCTTGAAAGTTCTCTAGTCGCTCTGGCCAAGGTTTCTGTTTCAGGCCCGCGCTTTTGCCGGGTTCAGGGTTCTCTCTGCAGTCGATCGCTTGGGTCGCCACCTTTCGGCGTCGGATGGTGGATCGACCGAAGTGATCCTCGCGGTCATCTTCCGTGCGTCTGAGGGAGGTGCTGCGTTTCAGAGGGTCGGCCTGATCCCGGCCAAACGTCACGGCAGGAAGCACTCGTGAAGTGAGTCGGCCAGTCGTACTCGCTGGTTGTTATACATTGGCATCACTCCAGCGGAACTGAGTGTTTGTCTTCCATATTGCATGGAGGATAACGGCGAGCTTGCGGGCAACGGCCACGCGTGCCTTCTTAAAGCCGAATGCCTTGGCCAGCTTAATACCTCACGCCTTGAGCGTGGAGAAGCGCAGGTTGCGCGTCAGCAGTGTGATAGCTGCCTCGTAGAGATGTATTCTTGTAAGCTGATTGCCTTGTTTCCAGATGCGGCCGTTACCGCTGGTTTCGCCGGACTCACAGCGTCGAGGTGTGAGGCCGAGATAGGCGCCGGCACTTGACGAACGCCGGATGCGCGCTGCATCGTCAAAGACCGAGGCAACCGCAAGGACGTAATCATGGCGATGCTAGGCCCGGTCACGAACAGGCGCACCATTGGCGTTGCTCTAGCGACAGCGGAAGGGCGTCGGTTCAGCACCTTGATCGGGGCTAGGATCCAGGTACGTGCCTTCATCAGCGTCTCGGCTACCAATCGCATTTCAGGCGAGGCGTCGAGTTCGCCTGAGATGATCTCGCCGGGACGATCGGCGAAACTGCCGACGCGTCTGCCGAATAGGACGCCGAAGGTCCGCAGCAGTCCACGTAATTCGTTTTCGATCTTCACGCGGATGCGCGCCAACATCTCGCGAGCTGTGAGAAGCGAGCGTATCTGATAGTTGTTCCGGCTCTTAATCACCAGTTGATTGAACCAGCCTGTGCGAACGATCTGGGCGAGGCCAGCGGCGTCGTTTCGGTCCGTCTTGACAGGGCGCATCTTCAACGCAGCGCTCGCATGACGTGCGTCAATGCAGATGATGGGCACTGCCGCTCCAACAGTTCGTTCCAAAGCAAGACGCCAAGGGTCCTGTTTCCATTCCGACTCGCACTAGCCCAGGTGCCGAGTGCGCAAGAAAATCGGTGATCGAATCCGGGCAGGTCGGTACCTTTTTCTCTGCCTGTATGCAGCCGGTCTCATTGCCAACACAGATCGCCGTCATCGCCTGCGAGACGTCTAGGGCGGCAAAACATGACATGATGGTTGTTCTTCTTTCGTCGGCAATTCCAATCATTGCTGGATGCCCAGTTTGGACGAACCGTCCCGCGTTCGGCGAGAGGCACCACCAGCGACTACGCTAAGTGGTCCGATTTGGCGGATAAACGACATCTTTTGTCCAGATGGCGATCTTCTCCGCGCGGCAGTTCCTGCCTAGGTCATGCGCAGAACATCACGATGACCAATCAGGCAGGAGACGAGCATGCAAACGGCCAATTTCGTAGCGACGCTTTTCGACGGCAAATCCAATCCCGCCAAGGCAACCGTCGCCTTTACCATGGCTTTGAACGCGGTGAAGAAGGAACACAGCGCGATGGTTCTTCTCATGGTAGAGGCGGTCGAACTCGGCCTGCCGGACGCAACTGCCGGAATGGATGTCGGTGCGCCTTTCGCTCCCGTGGCGAAGCTTCTGGAGGAATTCCTGTCGCTTGGCGGCCGCGTCGGTATCTGCGCCTCGTGCATGATCCACAACGGGTTCACCGCCGAACAGATGGTTCCCCAATACGAGATCGTCACCGCGCCCGAGGTCATCGACCTGCTGATGGCGGCGGGTGGCTCGCTGCAGATCACCTGAGCCGCTTCGAGCTCCAACATCACCATTGAGGTTTGACATGTCAGACACCCCGAAAAGAAACATCGTCACCGCGCGCGAAAGCGGCTTCGGCCCCTTCGGACAGTATATCAATGTCGGCCATCACGTTCTGGGAGCAGACGAGCCGGGCATCTATGGCGGACGCGATACCGGTCCCGATCCTTTTGAACTGGTGATGGCCGGTCTTGCCGCCTGCACGACAATGACCATCCGTATGGTGGCGGACCGTAAGAAGCTGCCGCTTGAGGACGTCAAGGTCGAGGTTCGCCATCTCCGCGCACCGCTAATGACGGGTGCAGGGGACACCGGGCCGGTCGACGGCAAGCCGCATGCCTTCGAGCGTCAGTTGAGCTTCAAGGGTCCGCTGAGCGAGGAGCAGAGGCAGATGCTGGTCGCCATGGCTGACAAATGCCCGGTCCACAAGCTGCTGGAAGGAGAGGCCGACATCATCACCCGCGAGGTGGAGGCAGCCTGAGCCGCAGCGGGGCAGACAGGGTCGGCAGACATCCTGCCGACCTGCGGAATGAGGGAGAGAGGGCTTGAGCATGGGATTTGACAGTACGAGGCGAGGTTTTCTCGGTCTGGGCGCGATGGGCGCCGCCGCATTGATGACGGGCGCGAATGCGCGCGCGCAGGGCGTCGCCACTTCGGCTCGCATCGTCATAATTGGCGCTGGTGCGGCGGGCACCGCGCTTGCCAATCGGCTGATCGAGCGTCTGGAAGGCGCATCGATCACGATCATCGACCCGCGGCGCGAGCATCTCTACCAGCCGGGCCTGTCGCTGGTGGCGGCCGGACTGAAGCCGGCCTCCTACGTGGTTTCGCAGACTGCCGACTGGCTGCCTTCGGGCGTCACGCTGATCGCCGAGAAAGCCGCCGCCATCGATCCTGTCGCGAAGACGGTCGCCACTGAGAGCGGCGAGGTTATGGCCTATGATTTTCTGGTGGTTGCGCCGGGGCTGGTGCTCGACCATGAGGCCATCGAGGGCTTCTCGCTCGATATGGTCGGCCAGAACGGCATAGGTGCGCTCTATGGGGGACCGGACCATGCCGCAAGGACGTGGCAGGCCGCCTCGAAATTCGCGGAAGAGGGCGGCGTCGGACTGTTCACCCGCCCGGCCACCGAAATGAAATGCGCCGGCGCGCCGCTCAAGCATACATTCCTCATCGAGGATATTGCCAGCCGTGGCGGCGCAGCCGGCAAATACGAGATGCACTATGCCGCGCCGCAGCCGGTGCTGTTCTCGGTTCCCATCGTCGCCGAAAAGGTGCGGATGCTGTTCGGCGAGCGCGGCATCGCAACCCATATGGGCCAGAAGCTGAAATCCATCGATCCGGGTCGCAGGATCGCCACCTTCGAGTCAAGCTCGACCGATGCGAGCGGCGCGGTTTCGGTCACGAGTTCCGAGATGAAGTGGGACTATCTCCATGTCATCCCGCCGCAGCGCGCGCCCGAGGTCATCCGCCAGTCCGGCCTTTCCTGGGCCGACAAGTGGACCGATCAGGGCTGGGTCGAATGCGACATGAAAACCCTGCGCCATCTGCGCTATCCCGAGATATTCGCGCTCGGCGACGTCGCCGGCGTGCCTAAGGGCAAGACCGCGGCCAGCGTGAAATGGCAAGTGCCGGTGGTCGAGGACCATCTCGTCGCCGCCATTCAGGGCCGTGAGGGAACTCAGACCTATGACGGCTACACGTCCTGCCCGATGATTACACGCGTTGGCCGGGCCATGCTGGTCGAGTTCGACTACCACAACAATCTCGTGCCTTCGTTCCCCGGCCTGATCGCGCCGCTCGAGGAACTCTGGATCAGCTGGCTGATGAAGGAAGTGGCTCTCAAGGCCACCTACAACGCCATGCTGCGCGGCCGGGCTTGAGGGAGGGACGAAACGATGCAGGAACTGACATTCACTACGCTGATCGCCGTGCTTCAGGAAATGTTTGGAAGCGGGCTGTTTTGGACGCTCGTGGTCGTGGCCGTGCTGGTCACGCTCGCCTATCTCTATGTGCTGCTGCGTGACCGGGCGGTGTCCTGGCGCAAGTTCCTCTGGGCGCAGGTCGCCATGCCCATCGGTGCGGTGGCGGCCGTGGTTTTCGTCCAGACAATCACCAGTTCAGGCTTGCGTGACATTGGCGGCCCCATCGATGTGGTCGTACTTCTGGCGGTCGCGGCTATGGGGGCTATCGGGGCGGCGATCCTCGTCTACACCCTGCAATCCCTGCTGCGCCCTCCACTCAAGCCCTCCGGTCGGAGATGAGGACCGGGAACCACGCCGCTCACGCGGCGGCGCGAGCCTCGTGCAAGAAGCGCTGCGGCGTGGTTCCGAACTGTTCACGGAATGCCGCAACGAAGGCGGACGGGCTGTGCCATCCCAGTGAAAAGGCGATGGCGGTGCTGCTGTCGCCGCGGTTGAGCGCGTCGATCGCCGCCAGAAGACGGAGCCGGTTACGCCATTGGCGGAAGGACAGGCCCGTCTCGTTGCGGAAGAGACGCTCGAGCGTACGTGGCGTGGTACCGAAAGCCTGCGCAAGTTCGGCGAGCGGACGCCGGTCTGCGGGATTGGCGGCCAGATGCTGCGTCAAGCGGACGAGCCGCGCGTCCTGACCGCCGGGCAGGCTGAGCGGCGCTTCCGGCAACATTTCCAGTTCATCGAGCGCCACTTCGGCAAGGCGAAGCGCGCGGTCGTCATAACAACCATCCTGTGTGCGCAGGTCCAGTTGCAGGATCAGTTCGCGCACGAAAGGCGTCAGTTCAAGAACCGCGCAGCCCTGGCCCTTCGGCCCCTTCCCCTCCCTTACCGACCGTGATGGATCGACATAGAGATTGAGCATATCGGCATCGGTTTCGGTCGCGAAGCGATGCGGCAGGCCGGCGGGAATCCAGACCGCATGGCTGGGCGGCACCACCCAGACACAGGCGTGGCTCATCACCTTCACCACCCCTGTTATCGCCCAGAGCAGCTGGCCGCGCGGATGCGAATGCTCGCGAATTGTGTGGCCTGCGGCGATCTCGCGGCCTCGGGTCAGCACCGGCCTCGATGGGTCTACAATATAGGCCGTCTCAAGTGGATCGAGAATTGGCGGGTTTTTGACATCTGTTGTCATGCTGACTGACTAGCGCATGCAGGGCGGAATGGCTAGCTGTTACGGTCAGAATGGATGCCAAGATACCACCCGCCAGCGCCCTGCGCCGCTTCACACCGGCCGGAAAGCCGCTCATCGTAACCGTCGCCTGCGCGGCGGCGATGCTTGTCGGGATAACCGCGCCCCTCGGCATGTCGCCGGAACAGGCGCAATTGCTGGCGATTGTTCTGGTCACGCTGTCACTGTGGGGCACCTCGCTCGTTCCGTCCTATCTGGCCAGCCTGATTTTCTTTGCCTTTGTGCTGGTCGCCAATCTGGCGGAGCCCGCCGTGGTGTTCTCGGGCTTCGGCTCTGCCGCGATCTGGCTGATCGTGTCGGGGTTCGTCATCGGCGCGGCAATCAGCCGGTCAGGCCTTGGAGCAAGACTTGCCTCACTGATCGGCCCTGCCTTGACGGGCAGTTATTTCAGGCTCATCGGCGGGCTTATGCTGACCGCCATGGCGCTAGGTTTCGTAATGCCATCCTCGGTCGGCCGCGCGGCGGTTCTCGTTCCCGTCGGCATGGCCCTAGCGGATCGTGTGGGGTTCGGTCCGGGATCGAACGGACGCATTGGCGTTGCCGTGATCCTGGCCATCGGCTGCAACATGCCGAGCTTCGCCATCCTGCCTTCCAACATTCCCAACATGGTGCTCGCAGGGGCTTCCGAGACGATCTGGAGCGTGCATTTCGGCTACATGGCCTATCTGGCGCTGCACTATCCGGTGCTGGGCCTCATTAAGGCCGGCTTGACCGTTCTTTTGGTGGCGCGGCTGTTTCCCGCGCAGGTGGATGCAGTCAGGCCGGCAAATCTGGCGACTGCCGCCGGCCCGGCGAGCGGCGCGCAGATCAGGGTGGGGCTGATCCTTATCGCCACGCTGGCGCTGTGGATGACCGACAGTCTGCACGGCATAAATTCGGCCTGGATCGGTCTGGTCGCGGCGGTTGCCCTGATGCTTCCCCGCATCGGCGTGGTGACGCCTCCCGCCTTCAAGAATGCCACGGATTTCGGAATACTGCTTTTCGTTGCCGGCGCGCTGGCGCTTGGGGCTCTCGTCGACAAAGCTGGCCTCGGAACGATGTTCGGCGATGCGATGCGCCTTGTCCTGCCGCTGGCTCAGGGCAATGACCTGCTGAACTTCATGTCGCTTTCCCTGATGGCCATGGCGACGGGCCTGTTCACGACCATTCCCGGCGTGCCAGCCGTGCTGACCCCGATGGCGGGCGATCTGGCGGCGCAGACGGGCTTTTCCTTACAGATGGTGCTGATGACGCAGGTAATCGGCTTTTCGACCCCGCTCTTTCCCTATCAGCTTGCGCCGCTCGTCGTCGCCATGCAGTTCTCCGGAGAGAAACTTGAGAGCCTGCCGCGCGTCATCCTTCCATTGGCGGCAATCACCGTTCTGATCCTGCTCCCACTCGATTTCCTGTGGTGGCATCTGCTTGGATGGATTTGATCTTGTGCCCGAACTGAGAGGTATTTCGATATGACCCAGAAACCCGAAGTCACCGGCTTCTACGAGGCCCGCACCGGGTCGGTGCAATATGTCGTTGCCGACCCGGTGACGAAGAAATGTGCCATTATCGATCCGGTGCTCGACTATGATGAGAAATCCGCCGCGACCGCGACGATCGAAGCCGACCGGCTGCTGAAATTCATCGCCGACAAGGGCTATGAACTGGAATGGATTCTCGACACGCATCCGCATGCCGACCATTTCTCCGCCGCCGCGTACCTCAAGGAAAAGACCGGCGTGCAGACGGCCATCGGTGCCAAGGTCGTCGAGGTGCAGAAACTGTGGAAGGGCTTCTACAACTGGCCGGATTTTCCGGCTGACGGAAGCCAGTGGGACCGCCTGTTCGAGCATGGCAACACTTTCACGGTTGGCTCCATCCCGGGTCACGTCATGTTTTCGCCCGGCCACACGCTGGCCTCGATAACCTATGTGATCGGCGACGCCGCCTTCGTCCACGACACGCTCTTCGTGCCCGACAGCGGCACCGCCCGCGCGGATTTCCCCGGCGGTTCGGCCAAGGTGCTATGGACGTCCATTCAGGACATTCTGGCCCTGCCGGACGATACGCGCATCTTCACCGGCCATGATTATTGCCAGGGTGGGCGCGAGCCGAAATGGGAATCGACAGTGGCCGAGCAGAAGGCCACCAATGTCCACATGTCGAAATACCTGACGGAAGCGGAGTTCGTCGCGACCCTGCCGATGCCCAAGCTGATCCTGCACGCATTGCAGATCAATACCAATGCCGGACGCCTGCCCGAACCGGAGGCGAACGGCACGCGCTACCTGAAAATCCCCATCAACCTGCTTGAAGCCCCCTGGTAAAAGGAGACACCCAAATGCGCATCAATATCGGAACACCTGAACGGATGGCCCGGCTTGTCCTCGGCGCGATCCTTCTCGTTCTCGCTTTCGTGGCCGGCCTTCCGCCGCTCTGGGCGTGGATCGCAGGCATTGTCGGCGTCGTGATGATCGTCACCGGCGCGCTGCGCTTCTGCCCGGCTTGGTCCATCTTCGGGATCAATACCGACCGGGGCTCGAAATGACCGAGTTCACCCCGGTCCAGTCGCTGTTCGGCGGAGCCTTGATCGGTCTTTCGGCAGTGCTGCTCATGGCCTTCCATGGCCGCATTGCCGGCATGACCGGCCTGCTTGCCGGGCTTTTGCCCGGCATCAGCGACCGGGGCTGGCGACTGGCCTTTCTGGCTGGAGCGGTTGTTGCGCCTCTCCTGATCGTGAACCTTCTCGGTTTCGGGATCGGTTTCCAGAGCGAGACGCCCTTGCCGTGGATCGTCATCAGCGGACTGGTTGTCGGCGTCGGCGTGACCTTCGGCAGCGGCTGTACATCCGGCCACGGCATATGCGGCAATGCCCGGCTTTCGCCGCGCTCCATCGTCGCCACGCTGACCTTCATGCTGACCACCGGCATCACCGTCTATGTGATCCGCCACCTGCTCGGAGGGTTCTGACATGCCCATTGTCATGGCTCTGCTGATTGGAGCGATATTCGGGTCCGGCATTGCAATTTCCGGCATGGCCAGTCCCGCCAAGGTGCTGAACTTCTTCGACGTCGCAGGGGCTTGGGACCCGTCGCTGGCTTTCGTCATGGGTGGCGCGCTGGCCGTCGCCTTTGTCGGTTACCGCCTTGTGCTGAAGCGGCCTGCGCCTCTGTTCGACGTCAAATTCCATCTGCCGACCCGGCGCGACATCGACGCCGAACTGGTCGGAGGGTCGGCCCTGTTCGGCATTGGCTGGGGGATCGCCGGCTTCTGCCCCGGCGGCTCCGTCCCGGCGCTTGGCCTGGGCGAACCGGATGCGCTGGTTTTCGTCGTCTCGATGCTCGCAGGCATCATGATCGCGCGCGGCCTGCGCAGATGGATGGAGACACGCCGTGTGGCCGTTTCGTAAAGCCTCGCTGTTCCGCCGCTTGGATGACCTCTATTCCGTGACCGGCCAGCTCAAGGTCGCGGACCTGCCGGCCATAGCGGAGGCCGGCTTCACGGTTCTCGTCTGCACCCGGCCCGATGGCGAGGAGACGGGGCAACCTGCCTTCGCCGACATTGCCGCCGCCGCGCAAAAGCTGGGGCTGGCCTCACACCATATTCCGGTGTCCGGCTTGCCCGACCCCAGGCAGGTCGCCGCAATGCGCGAGGTGATGGCCGCAAGCGACGGACAGGTCCTCGGCTGGTGCCGCTCCGGCGCGCGCGCCGAAACATTGCGCCGCATGGCAGACGATTGAGGACCGTTTCCATGCAACGCTGGTTTCCCGTGCTCGCCTGGGCACGGCGCTACGATACGGCCACGCTCGGCGCGGACGCGCTGGCGGCGGTGATCGTCACCATCATGCTGATCCCGCAATCGCTGGCCTATGCGATGCTGGCCGGACTGCCGCCGGAAGTCGGGCTCTACGCATCCATCCTGCCGCTGGTGGCCTATGCGATCGTCGGATCGTCGCGCACGCTGGCGGTCGGGCCGGTCGCGGTCGTCTCGCTGATGACCGCATCGGCCGTCGCTCCGGTCGCGGCGGCGGGACTGGCCGACGCCATGACGGCGGCTGTCGTGCTGGCCGCGCTGTCGGGGCTTGTCCTCATCCTGATGGGCGTGCTGCGGCTTGGCTTCCTTGCGAATTTCCTCAGCCATTCCGTTATTTCCGGCTTTATCACCGCATCCGGCCTCCTGATCGCTGCCGGGCAGTTGCGGCACATTCTGGGCGTATCGGGCGGCGGCGACACGCTGCCGGAAATTGCCTCGTCGCTGGCCGGGCAGTGGGGCGCGATCAATACCGAGACGCTGGCAGTCGGCGCCGCAGTGATGTCATTTCTCTATGTGGCGCGCCGCTGGGCGAAAGCCACTCTTGCGGCAATCGGCCTGCCGCTATGGCTGGCCGATGCCATCGCGCGCGCGGCCCCCGTCGCCGCCATTGCGGCGACCATTGTCGCGGTCACCATGCTCGACCTTGGCGACAAGGGGGTCGCGCTGGTCGGCGCCATTCCCGCCGGCCTGCCCGTTCCGGGCTTTCCGCGCGTCACACTCGATCTGATCCTGGCGCTCACGCCGGCGGCGATTCTGATCTCGGCGGTCGGCTTCGTCGAATCGGTTTCCGTCGCCCAGACGTTGGCGGCCCGCCGCCGCGAAAGGATCGTCGCGGATCAGGAACTGATCGGGCTGGGAGCCGCGAACATAGCGGCGTCCATCTCCTCGGGCTATCCTGTCACCGGCGGCTTCGCTCGTTCGGTCGTCAATTTCGACGCCGGGGCCAGAACGCCCGCCGCCGGCGTCTTCACCGCTGTGGGCATCGCGCTAGCGACGCTCTATCTCACGCCATGGCTCGCGAACCTGCCGCAGGCGACGCTGGCTGCGACCATTATCCTGGCGGTGCTATCGCTGGTCGACTTCAAGACGCTGACACGAACCTGGCGCTATTCCCGCTCGGATTTCGCCGCGATGGCGACGACGATCGTAGTCACCCTCCTATGGGGCGTCGAGACGGGCATCACATCCGGGGTCATCCTGTCGCTGGTCCTGCATCTGTGGCGTACCAGCCGGCCGCATACGGCAGTTGTCGGGCAGGTTCCCGGCACCGAGCATTACCGCAATGTCGAGCGCCACGAGGTGATCACGCATCCCGAGATCGTCTCGCTGCGCGTCGACGAAGGCCTGTGGTTCGCCAATGCCCGCTTTCTGGAGGATCGTATCGCCGCAGTTGTGGCGGCGCAGCCTGCCGTACGACATGTCATCCTCATGTGCCCGGCGGTGAATGCCATCGACACCAGCGCGCTGGAAAGCCTGGAGGAGATCAACCGCCGGCTTAGGGAGCAGGGCATCGGCTTTCATCTTTCCGAGGTCAAGGGGCCGGTCGTGGACCGTCTGACCAGAACCGATTTCCTGAGCCATCTGAACGGGCGCGTATTCCTGAGCCAGCATGAGGCCGTGAGCAGATTGCTGTCTTGCCGCTCTGCGCCATGCCTGACAGCCGGAGCAGACGCGGATCGACGCTCCCGCATAGACTCACTGCGATTCAAGTAGTTTGCCTTATCGATGTCGCCGATGCCCTCCGGCCCTCGCTCGGACTGGCCCGGCGCGAGGCGCTATGGGGGATCAAGCCGCTGCCGCTGATTCAGCGGTCGCGCGACGTGAGGCGGAAGAGCTGCCCGAGCAGGTCGAACCATCCGTTACGCCCGATGATGGCCGGCAGTGAAGTCGGTAAGGATC
>JBEBXE010000085.1:0-10873 GCA_040391705.1 Aerobium aerolatum | reverse complement strand
ACCAGTCGATGCGCTTGCCGTGGTGGCCCCAGAATTCGTCTGGATCGGCAACGCTCGACGCATACCACTCCAGGTAGGTCTCGTTGTCGATCAGGGTGTCCGCTTTCCAGGCTGGCTGAACGTGATGAACAACAGGGCCGGTCATGCTTCAATTTCCTTCCACGTCAAAATAGCAGTGCGCATCGCCGCCCCCCACGTGCTGACGATGCGCACTCTATGGCCAGCCCCTTGCGGGCGGCCGATTCCGACACTCAATCAGATGGCGAGATACTCGTTACGAAGCTGGGTGTTCTCCAGAAGTTCTTTCGCGGTCCCCGTGAACACGATCTGACCCGTATCCATGATCACCGCGCGATCCGACAACCGCAGAGCCGCAACGGCATTCTGCTCGACGATGATTGTCGTGATCCCACGCTCCTTGATGCTCTGAACGATCCGTTCGATCTCCTGGACAATCACCGGAGCAAGCCCTTCATAGGGTTCATCGAGCAGAAGCATCTTGACCTCCCGGGCGAGCGCGCGGGCGACGGCAAGCATCTGTTGCTCGCCACCCGAAAGCGTCACGGCCTCCTGCTTGCGGCGTTCGGCAAGCCGCGGGAAATGATCGTAAAGCTCGTCGATCGACATCCCGTGTCCAGGCGCCACCTGGGCAAGCACGAGGTTTTCCTCAACACTCATACCCTGAATGATGCGGCGGTCTTCCGGCACGAGCTGGATACCGGCACGAGATGCTTGCCAGGATTTCTGGTTGTGCAGCGGCTGGCCTTCCAGCCAAATCTCGCCGGACCTCAGTTCCGGATTGTCCATGCGTGCGATCGTGCGGAGCGTCGAGGTCTTGCCCGCACCGTTGCGGCCGAGGAGAGCGAGAATCTCGCCCTTCCTGACTTCCAAGCTTACGCCCTGGACGATATAGCTCTCGCCATAATAAGCGTGGATGTCGCGGACAGCAAAGAACTCCTCCTGTCCTGTCGATCCTATCGGGGCCGCCGTCATCGGGTGGTCTGTCATGACATTCATTCCACGCTCCCGCCAAGATAGGCTTCTTTCACACGGGGATCCTCTTTGATTTCCTGGGGCAGACCGGTTGCGATGATCCGCCCCTGTGCCAGCACCGAGATCTTGTCCGCGAGGGAGAACACGACATGCATGTCGTGTTCGATGATGACCTTCGTCATGCCGCGCGACTTGATTTTTTTCAGAAGATCAATGGTCGTGTTCGTATCGTGGCGGCTCATGCCTGCGGTGGGCTCATCGAGCAACAGCAATCGCGGCCGCTGGATGAGGCACATGGCGAGTTCGAGCCGTCGCTTGTCGCCACGCGACAGAGAGCCGGCATTGTCGTCAAGACGGTCGGTCAGGCCAATGTCCTCAAGGAGGCTGAGGGCCTCATCCCGTACTTCGGTTTCCGAAGCCACCGAGCGAAACATATTGACCTTGAACGCCCCGTCCCGGCGCGCGAACGCCGGAGCCATCACATTGTGCAGAACGGAGAGATCGGGAAATATCTCGGGCGTCTGGAACACACGCGAGATGCCAAGCTGGTTGATCTCGTGCGGCGCTTTTCCGGTCAGGATGGTGCCGTCAAAAATCACGGCGCCGCTGCTCGGCGGCAACCTGCCGATGATGACATTGAGCAATGTCGATTTTCCGGCACCGTTCGGGCCGATGATCGCGTGGGTCTTGCCTTCCTCGATCTGAAGATCGATGTCCGACAACGCCCGCAAACCACCGAAGTTCTTCTGGATGTCTGCCGCGTGAAGGATGATGTTTGGGACTGCCTGTATCATCTCGGGATCATCCTATTCAGCCGGCTGCGGTGCGGGCGCCGATCCGGCGTTTTGTTTTCTATTCCTGTCGGACCTCGTGAACAGGCGTCTGGCACCTTCGACCAACCCTCCAGGCAGGAAGACGACGATCAGTACGAACATAAGGCCGAGTGTAAGGTGCCATCCCTCGCCTACAAACTTGGACGAGATGGTTACCATCAGCGACTGCAGTCCGTCGGGAAGGAACGAGAAGAAGTTGTCGAGCATGTTGGTGTTGATCGCGGAGAAAATATTCTCGAAGTACTTGATCAGCCAGGCACCAACGATTGGTCCGAACAATGTGCCTACGCCACCAAGAATGGTCATGAGCACAACGTTACCCGACTCAGTCCACCGCATGCGCTCGGCACCGGCAATCGGGTCGGTGATCGAAAGCAGCGCCCCTGCCAGCCCTGCGATCATTCCGGAGATGACGAAGGCCGCGAGCGTGTAGGGCTTCGTGTTGAAACCCGTATACATCATCCTGGTCTGATTGGACTTGATGCCCCGCAGCGCCAGCCCAAAGGGCGAAGCGAAGATCTTCTGCGAAATGTAGAACGCGACGACGAGAAGTACGGCGCTCAGGTAGAAGCCGCCATAACCGCCCAGCGAATTGCCGAGAAACGTCGGCTGCGGCAGGCCTGCTCCGTAGGACGCATTGAAGAACTGATCGATGTAGCGTGGATCATCGCGGGCGAGCAGCAATCCCGTTTCGCCGTTGGTGATAGGCGTCAACACCGAATAGGCAAGGCTGTAGCTCATTTGCGCAAACGCAAGCGTCAGGATCGAGAAATAGATGCCTGTGCGCCGCAGGCTGAAATAGCCGATGATGAGCGCGAAGATGCCGGAGACGATCACAGCGAAAACCATGGCCGGCAAGATGTCCATCGTCAGGAGCTTGAACGACCAGATCGTCGTGTAGGAGCCCACCCCGACGAACGCTGCATGGCCAAAGGAGAGGTAGCCGGTGAGGCCGAAGAGTATGTTGAAGCCAATCGCAAAGATCGCATAGATCGCAAACTTCTGCATCAGACCGGGATAGGCGGCACCGAAAGGCGCCAGCCAGATCGGCATCGTCAACACTATGACGGTCAAAACCACCAGAGAGATCAGATCCTTACGTGAAAGGGAAAACATGGCGGATCAACTCTCCATGATACCGCGGCGTCCCATCAGGCCGCGCGGACGCACGAGCAGGATGACGACAGCCACGAGATAAATAATGACCTGGTCGATGCCCGGAATTAGCGACTTGATTTCGGTCATGGACGAGAAGGACTGCAGGATGCCGAGAAGGAAGCCGGCAACCACGGCGCCAGGCAGAGAGCCCATGCCCCCAACCACGACAACGACAAAGCTAAGGACAAGAAAGTCCATGCCCAAATGGTAGTTGGGTGGCAGCAACGGGGTATACATCACACCGGCTACGCCAGCGACAACGGCCGCAAGACCAAAGACGATCGTAAAACGTCGGTCGATGTCGATACCCATGAGCCCGACAGTCTCGCGGTCGGCCATGCCCGCTCGCACCACCATGCCGAAGGTGGTGAACTGCAGGAAGGCAAACACACCGCCGATGACCAGCAACGCGAAGAGCAGATAGAGGAGGCGCCAGAACGGATAGGTCAGGACGTGCGGATCCATGCCAATCAGGACGCCAATATCTGCAGCGCCGCGCAGAGCGGTCGGAATTGGCTGCGGAATCGGGTTGGCACCGAAGAAGCTTTTGACGATTTCCTGCAACACGATGGCCAGGCCAAACGTGACAAGAATCTGCTCCGCATGGCTACGCTTGTAGAAATGCTTGATCAGGCCGCGTTCCATGGCGATGCCGATGGCCAACATCGTTGGCACGGCAAACAGGAGCGAAATCGGCACCGAATAGTCGACCATCACTGCGCCAAAATCGCCGAACCAGTCCTGGACCAGCGGCGTTCGAACCTCGAGCGGTGCGCCCCAGGGGGAGAGTTTGGTGGGATCGGTGGTGACCGTTTCGATGGTGATCAGGTAACGAAAGGCAACGGCGCAGAAACAGCCGAGCATGAACAGCGCGCCATGCGCGAAATTCACGACACCGAGCGTACCGAAAACGAGGGTCAGCCCCAGGGCAATCAGCGCGTACGCTCCGCCCTTATCCAGCCCGTTCAGCAACTGGGCCAAGAACGCGTTCATCTAAAAATTCCTCTGGTACGAGCGCAGTAATCCTGCCGGAAAAAACGGGCGGCCCCGCTAAGGTGCCGAGCCGCCCTTTTTCAGATCAGCACTGGTTTGGCTCGTAGGGCCCGAGTTCCCCACCGAAGATCGACGGATCGTAGGTCACGCTCTCACGCGAGGTCGTACCGATCACGTTCAGGACGTCGAAGCGGCTGGTCGGGTTCTCGTTGCCGCGCACCACCAGAACTTCCTTGAAGCACTGATGGTCGTTGTCGCGGTAAAGGGTCGGGCCGTTGCCCATACCGTCGAATTCGAAACCTTCCAGCGCCTTGATGACTTCCGGCGGATAGAACGTGCCTGCGCGCTCGACAGCGTCGGCATACATGAGGGCCTGAACATAGCCGGTATGTGCGGACTGGGATGGCGGCTGGCCGTATTCCTGACCATAGGACTTGGTGAAGGCCTGCGAGCCTTCGTCCTGCAACGACCACTGCCAGTTCGACGTGCCGATAATGCCCTTCACAGCTTCGCCAGCGCCAACAGCCATGAGTTCGGAGAACATCGGGACGACGATCTCAAACTGCTTGCCGTTTGCCTGACGATCACGAAGACCGAACTGAACTGCCTGTGGCAGCGAGTTCACCATGTCGTGGCCGTAGTGGTTGAGGATGAGCACGTCCGCGCCCGAGTTCAAGACCGGGGTCAGGTATTGCGAGTAGTCGCCAAGGCCGAGCGGCGTACGAACCGTTGCTACGGTCTCCCAACCGAGCGCTTCAGTCGCGTTCTTGATGGATTCTTCCTGCGTCCAACCCCAGGTGTAATCCGCCGTGAGGTGGTAGGCGCGGCGATCCCTGCCATATTCCTCGGCGAGCACCGGCGCGATAGCGACACCGGACTGAAAGGCGTTGAAGAAATGGCGGAAGCCAAAGCGACGCTTGTCCTTGCCGGTGGTGTCGTTCGAGTGCGTCAGACCGGACATGTAAATCACGCCCATCTCCTGGCACAATGACTGCTGGGCGATTGCCTCGCCCGACGTCACCGATCCCGTTACCATGATCGCGCCGTCGCGTTCGATCATGCGTCGCGCACCGTCGCGGGCAGCGTCGGTGTTGGTCTGCGTGTCGCCTGTCACGAACTCGACCTTACGGCCCAGCACACCGTTCCCCTTCAGCGACTTGGAACTGAAGGTGTTCAGAAGGCCTCCGTCCCCTTCCCCGTTGATATGCTTGACTGCCAGCTTGTAGCCGTTGAGCTGCTCGAACCCTTCTTCGGCATAAGACCCGGTCTGGGGCACGTTGAAGCCGAGAATGATCTTCCCGACCTGATCAGGGTTGTTACAGAAATTGTCTGCCCACGCGCCCTTGGTAAAGAAATGCGGCGTGCTCAGCGTTACCAGTCCGGCGCCGGCGCCTTTCAGGACACCACGTCGGTTCATGCGAAACTTAGTCATCTCAGCTCTCCTCCACGAGTAACTAATAGATTTGATAAGGAGAGGTGATCATGTTTAGTAATGCAATAGGATGTTGATTTTCATAGGTAATCTTGTAATTTTACACCTTTATGTAAAGCAATATCTGTAAACGTTTGTACATTGGGAGTGGATGATGCGGGCGCCCACAGGCATCCAGATAAGACGCAGAAGGCTGGAGACGGGCCTGTCTCAGGCAGCACTTGCCCGGGCGGTCGGTATTTCAGCCACCTATCTGAACCTCATAGAGAACAACAAACGCGCCATCGGCGGCAGGTTGTTGCTCCGCATCGGCGAACGGCTCGGGCTGGATCTCGACCAATTGTCCGGTGTCGCAGAGGCACGGTCCATCCAAGCTATCGAGGAACTCCTGGCTGACCCGGCTATGAGGGGCATCGGCATGGATCAGGCAGCAATACGCGATCTGGTTGGCCGTTTTCCCGAGGCAGGCCTGGCGCTGACGCGGCTCTACCTCATGTACCAGGATGCGAGCGCCAACATCGAATCCTATCTCAACCGCCTGCGGTCAGATCCGCTACTGTCGCAAATGCTGCATCAAGTGCTCAATCGGATATCCGCCATCCGCTCGGTCGCGGACATCCTTGTCCACGAGACAGACATTGCTGAATCGGATGAGCGTCGATTTGTGGCTACCATCAGCCGTGAAAGCGAGGGGCTCACGGATACAGTAAGAAGCCTTGTCGACTATTTCGATCGCACAGCTTCGACGCAAAGGCCAATCTCTCCGCTAGCAGATATCGACGAAGCCCTATTGGCCAACCGCAATCATTTTCCGGACCTTGAAGTGGAAGCCGATCGGTTGCGCGCGGAATTGCCCGGCAGCAAAGTTTCCTCTGACACCCTTGCGCAGGTTCTGGAAAGACGCTTCGCAATTCGCTGTGAAGAACTGGAACCCGGCTCGCACATGGCGCAACGCTATCGGTTCGACGCGAACGAAGGGCGGCTGCTGTTCAGAAGCTCGATATCGAATTCGACGCGCGTGTTTCAGATGGCGCGGGTTTACGCAGGTCAGGCAGCGCGCGACGTCATCGCGGAGACTGTCGAAAGACTCAAGCTGAACTCGACCGAAGCAAACGTGATCGCCAGCAAGGCGCTGGCGTCCTACATCGCGGGCGCGATGACGATGCCGTATGAGCAATATCTGCACGATGCCGAGGCACTCCGCTACGACGTCGATACCCTCGCACGCCGCTATGGCTCAAGTTTCGAGCAGGCGGCGCATCGGCTCGTCACGTTGCGCCGGAAGGGCGCGGAGGCGATCCCATTGGGCTTTCTCAGAGCCGACCGGGCCGGTCGGCTAAGCAAGCGATATCCCCTGCCCGGCCTGTCGCTCCCGGTCTCGGGTTATGGCTGCTTGCTCTGGCCAATATACCGAGCTGGCGGCGACAACACTTTTACGCGGCAGATTGCGGAATTTCCAGGCGGTGAGCGCTTCCTGCTTGTTGCCAGGACGGTCGCCAAGCAATCCTACAGTTTCCGGGAGGAAGCGCCCACATACTCGATCATGCTTGCTTGCGATATCATGCACGCGGACAGGATTGTCTACGCGGACGGCATTGATCTCACCCACCGCGGCGTACCCGTCGGTCCATCATGCCTGCTCTGCCCAAGGCAGGACTGTGGACATCGTCAGGAGACAAGCGCCTGACCGTGTTCGCAATGCGGCTGTAGCGGGAGGCTGACCCTGAAGCACGCGCCTTTCAGACTGCCCTCCACCAGCGAAAGAGTACCGCCAAGACGCTCGACGATACGGTAGCTGATGTTGAGCCCGAGCCCGAGACCTCTCGCGGACCCGGAATGACTGATGCTGCCAGCACGTACGAACTTTTCAAAAATGCTTTTTCTATACGCCTCCTGGATGCCGCTGCCGTTGTCCGAAATCTCGACAACGTAACGATCAGCTTCCAGACGAGACGACAGATGCACACGTGGATCGGGGGAGTCGTTGTGCGAGATTGCGTTCGCTATGATGTTGATGAACACTTGGCTGAGCCGTCCCGCGTCTGCCAGCACCCACCCGCAGCACGCCCTTGGTCCAAACTCGATTGACACCGTGCGGCGGCGCGCCAACGCTTCGCAGACGGCAATCGATCGGTCGAGAACCGCCTCTCCATTGTTGAGCGTGTTTTCCCAGTTGCGTTCGCCGTGCTCGAGGGCGCTGAGGTCGAGTATCTCTTCAATGAGACGCGTCAAGCGTACGCTCTCATTGTGGATCGTGGAGATGAAGCGCTCCACCTGCTCGGGGGACAGATCTTGCTCAGTCATCAATATCTCGGAGAAGGAGCGAATGGACGTCATCGGAGTGCGAATCTCGTGACTCACCTGCGATAGAAAATCGTCCTTCTCCCGATGCAGTTCTTGAAGCTTCCCGTTTGCCTCCTGCAGCTGCTGAGCCGCGATGCGCAGCTCCCGCGACTTTTCCTCAAGATCATGGGAGTACTCAATGGCCTGCTGGGTTTCATCTGCCATTCGCATGACCTCCTCGAGGGAGATGCTGTCCTTGGCAACCACGGTGGTGAGCAGAATGTGCGCGGAGGCCGAACCGATTGAGCCTGCGAGTTCCTTTTCCAACTTGGCGATGAAGTCCGGGGGAACATCGACATCAGCATCGGAATGGTCTCGGCCAACGCCGGAGGCTTCAAACAATGCGCTCGCCTGCTTCCAGCCGAGGACGCGCTCAGCCACCAGGAACAGGTCTCCGGTCGTCGCCGAGCCCCTGGCAATGTGCGGCTGCATTGACGCGCGGCGTTGAAAAGCGTCAACGAACAGCGTCGCCTGTATCCGCTCCATCGCGCCTTGCGAGCTCAGGACAGAGACAACCACCAGCGCAGCCGCATTGACGAGAAGACTCCAGAAGACAGAATGGACCAGCGGGTCCAGTCCCACCAACCCGAAGAGTTCCTCAGGCCGCAGCGCCGCGATCCCCCAGGGGCCATGCTGTATCAGCGTTGCGATAGCTGGACTGGTCGTCTCGAAGCTCGGCAAAAACAATGTCCATGCCCACACACAGAACCCCAGCAGGGTCCCGGTGAATGCCCCCTGCACCGTGGCGTGGCGCCAATACAGCGCCGCGAGCAGCGCAGGCAGAAACTGTGCAACGCCCGCAAAGGAGATCAGGCCAATTGGCGCCAGGGCGTCGGAATCCTTCGCGAACCAGAAATACAGAAACCCAAGGAGGAGCATCCCCGCGATGGACACGCGCCGTGCGCGCAGCAGCAGCCGGGCGATGTCCCGCTCGCCTGTGTCCTCAGGGAACCGTGTTCCGCGCAGCACAAGGGGCAGTACCACATGGTTCGACACCATGATTGAAAGAGCGATCGACGCGACGATGATCATCGAAGTCGCACTGGAAAAACCGCCGATGAATGCGAACAGGGCCAACGCGTCATAGCCGGCGGACATCGGCAGCGTCAGAACGAACATGTCCGGATTCGAACCTGCCGGCATTGTCGCGAGGCCGTAGTAGGCGATCGGCATGGTGAACAAGCTCATCAGGAGCAGATAGGCGGGAAAAGCCCAGCCGGCGGTGCGCAGATGGTCCTCGTTCGAATTTTCCACGACGGTGATCTGGAACTGGCGGGGAAGGCAAATAACGGCACAGGCCGAAAGGACAAGCACAGCCACCCACCGGCTTCCCAACGGCTGCTGCTCGTGAATTTCCAGCCCAGCCTCGGCGGCCTTGGTGAAGATTTCGCTGACCCCTCCTCCCAGGCCGAACACAACGAAGAGCCCAACTGCGAGGAGCGCGATAAGCTTGACGACAGCCTCGAACGCGATCGCAGCAACGACGCCGGGATGCTGCTCGCGCGCGTCGACGTTCCGAGTACCAAAAAGGATTGTGAAGAGCGCCATGCCGACGGCGACCCCGAATGCCAGGGTCAGCTCATCAAGACGCGCCAGATGGTCTTCGCCACCTTTCGCGACTGAAATGGCCTGAATTGAGGTCGTGATCGCCTTCAACTGAAGCGCGATATACGGGGTTATGCTGACGACAGCGATCAACGTGACCAGCACGGCAAGACGACTGGACTTGCCGAACCGCGAAGACAGAAAGTCCGCCACCGAGGTAATGCGCTGCGCGTGGCTGATGCGGATCAGCTTGCGAAGCATGAACCACCAGCCAACAAAGACTATTGTCGGCCCCATGTAGATAGCGAGGAATTCCAAGCCGCTGCGTGCAGCCGTGCCGACGGCACCGTAGAACGTCCACGACGTGCAGTAGACGGATATCGAAAGCGTATACACTGCGGGGGAGCGCAGAAAACGCGCGTAGCCGCTATGAGCATGCTGTTCCGATACCCACGCAATCAGGAACAGCAGGCCGACATAGGCAACGCCCGTCAGGATGACGAAGTCCGGAGACAACATCTACGTGGCGCCCGTTCGTTTGGAGCGCGCAGGCTTGTCCTCGGCACCGGCGGCACCCGACCCGGCGGGCGGGAGCAACCGCGCAAGGGCGACAGCAGCTCCGACAAGAAACAGCCAAACACCAAAGAGATAGACAATCTCCAGGGGGACCCCGAAGACCCGTACACGCACGATGAACAGGTTGACCAGCAGCGGCATCAACAGAACGACACCGAATGCAGGAATGATAACGGATAGATCCTGACGCTTGCCGTCCGCCTCACGCCACGGCCGCCTCTCAGGCATGGTGGAGCGCCAGCATCCGTCGCACTTCGGCGACGACGTCCGTATTGGCATAGGGCTTCGTTATGAAGCCATCAGCATTCAACTCGGCGGCAAGCTCACGATCATACTGCTGGCCCCGCGCCGTGAGGACAACGACAGCCGTGTTTGTCGTGGCAGGATCTGCCCGGATAGCCTTCAGTACATCAAGACCGCTTTTCTTCGGCAGCATGATATCGAGCAGCAGCATCCTGGGCTTGAGCCGCCTGACGGCTTCCAGCGCCAAGTCTCCATCCCTTGCCGAGGCCACCGACCACCCGTTCCGCCCAAGGATGAAACTGAGCGAATCGAGAATGGCTGGTTCGTCCTCGACGATTAAAATGTCGGTCATGTTCACTCCCCCAATTTTTCGACCCGTTAACCGGGTTCTTTTGCTTTTTCCTCCTGCTAGCGTGCACTTCCGCCGCGTTGATCACCGATACTGTGTCATCCCGCCTGAAGAATAGGAGCTCCCCCTCCTCAAGGGTAGCCACTACGGTAAGTCCAGATTTTTAGAAAGTGCATGATGCGCTGTGCAGGCGTCGCAAAGCCTCATCCAACCATGCTGCTCACAATCCTGCGCGGAAGTCGCGCGGCACCGTCTGTATGTCTCTTCGGATCGGTACAACCCGGCGGTGCTTGCTCTCCTCGGTGCGGAACAACATCCGCCTCAAGCCGCGACTGGTCCTGCCGACGCCATATCCGAAAGCTTGCCATCTATCGTGCAATTGTCAACTCGCATCCGCCTGACATGCAC
>JBEBXE010000084.1:0-10912 GCA_040391705.1 Aerobium aerolatum | reverse complement strand
GCGTCTGGCGGCGGCGCGGGCTGGGTGCTGGCGCAATGGGCCATCGACGGCGAAGCGCCGCTCGATTTGTGGACCGTCGATATCCGCCGCTTCTCGGGCCTGCACCGCGACCGCGACTGGGTCCGCGACCGCACGCTGGAAGCCTATGGCAAGCACTACACCGTCGGCTATCCGCACGAGGAATATGACAGCGGCCGCCCCGCTATCGTCTCGCCGCTCTACGAGCGCCTGAAGGCGCATGGCGCGGTGTTCGGCTCCAAGCTCGGCTGGGAACGCCCCAACTGGTTTGCGCCGGAAGGCGGCGGCAAGGACGTCTATTCGATGGGCCGGCAGAACTGGTTCGACGCCGTCGGGCGCGAGCATGCGCATGTGCGCGACAAGGTCGGGGTGTTCGATCAGTCGTCGTTTGCCAAATACGAATTGCGCGGCAAGGACGCGCAGACGGCGCTCGACTGGATCTGCGCCAACGACGTGTCGAAGCCGGCGGGCCGCCTCACCTACACCCAGTTGCTCAACACCCGCGGCGGCATCGAATCCGACCTCACCGTGGCGCGGCTGGCCGATGGCAGCTTCTACATCGTCACCGGCACCGGCTTCCGCACCCACGATCTCGGCTGGATCGCCGATCACATCGCGCCGGGGCTCGATGCCAAGCTGACCGATGTGACGGAAGCGTTCGGCACGTTGTCGCTGATGGGGCCGGAGGCGCGGCGGGTGCTGGAAAAGGTGACGGCGGCCGACGTGTCGAACGTCGCCTTCCCGTTTGGCCATGTGCGCGAGATCGACATTGCCGGCCACGTCGTGCGGGCGCTGCGCGTCACCTATGTCGGCGAACTCGGCTGGGAATTGCATATCCCGATCGACGCCACCGGCGACGTGTTCGACGCGCTGATGCAGGCGGGCAAGCCCTACGACATCCGCCCGGTCGGCTATCGCGCGCTCGAATCGCTGCGCCTCGAAAAAGGCTATCGCGCCTGGGGCTCCGACATCACGCCCAACGATACGCCATTTGAGGCGGGGTTGGGCTGGGCGGTGAAGCTGAGGAAGGACACCGACTTCGTCGGGCGCAAGGCGGCGCAGGCAGCGGTCGGCAAGCAGCCGGCCAAGCGGTTTGCCGGGTTCACCGTCGATGACCCCAATGTGGTGCTGCTGGGGCGCGAAACCATCCTGCGCGACGGGGTTCCGGTCGGCTATCTCACCTCGGGCGGCTACGGCTACACCGTCGGCAAGAACATCGGCTACGGCTATGTCCGCCATGACGGCGGCGTCAGCGACGCGTTCCTCCACTCCGGCACCTACGAGCTGGTTGTGGCAATGGACACCGTCGCAGCGACGTTGCACATGGACCCGCTCTACGACCCGAAGGCCGAGCGCGTCAAAGCGTAGTCAGTTCTGCTGCAGCACCGGCACCGGCCGATAGACGACAATCGGCCGGCTGCGCTCGAACGATGCCAGGTCGGCGCGGCGCTCCGCCCGGCGGTCGAGATCGATGCGCTGCAGACATTCGGCAAACGCGTCGCTGTTGTTGCGAAAACCGTAGTCGCGACACACCGCCTCGTCGGCGGCCCGGCGTTCTTCCGGCGTCAGCGTGGTGCAGCCGGCCATCAGCGCCAGCGCGAAAACAGTCGGGATCGTCAGTCTCATGCGTTCCTCGCAGCATCCGTTGTCGATGCTACGAAAATTGCGCGTTTGGGTGACGTTTCAAGGGGGCAGCCCTGAACGGACTGCCCCGATGATGGATCAGGCTGCCGCTGGCACCGCGCCTGCCATAGCCGGCTCGGTTGCCGCCAGCTGTTCGGCCTTCGGCACCGAGAGGTACAAGGCGATGGCGAAACCAGCGATACCGCCGCCGAGCTTGCCCAGCAGCAACGGTAGAATCGTCGTCGGCTGGAAGTTGGCCGCGAACGCCAGGTGGTCACCGAACATGAACGCCGCGCAGACGGCAAAGGCGATGCACAGCACCTTGTCCTTGGGCCGCATGCCGGCGATGAGGCGGAACATCGCAAGAATGTTGGCGCATGCCGCCAGCAGCCCAGCAGCCCCCTGCGCCTCGACACCGATCTTGTTGCCCAGCGCTTCCATCGGGCCGGCGAGATACTTGGTCAGCAGATAGACCATCGGGAACGCGCCGGCGAGCATGATGCCGATATAGCCGGCGATCTCGAGCGCACGGAACTGGTCCGCCTCGTCGGCGATGATCGGGTCGAAGCCCCATCCACCGAACACCGAGGTGAAGAAGCCGGTGAAATATTCGACGATCGAGAACACCAACACCAGCGTGATGCCGGCATACATGATGCGGCCGAACCACAGGAAGCCGGAGATCATCGCATCCGGTGCAAACCGCAGGCCGAGCGCAATGGCACCGCAAAACACGATCAGCGGCAAAAGGTTGACGAAGATCGAGCTGAAGCTGAGCCCGATGGCGTGCATCGTCTCCGGATCGGTGGTGGCGATGGTGGGACGCACGTCCAGGCCGGAGATGGCCAGCAGCGCGCAGGTGATGAACACGCCGATCGGGACGCTGAGGATGCCCGACATGACGCCGAGCGCCATGTATTTGTGGTCGCTCTTTTGCAGCATGGCGAGGCCGACCGGGATCGAGAAGATGATCGTCGCGCCGGCCATGTAGCCAACCACCGACGCCATGATCCAGCCGTCGCGGGTCTGCGCCAGCGCATCGGCGAGCTGATAGCCGCCCATGTCGACGGCAATGATGGTGGTGGCGGCAATCGCCGGATCGGCGCCGATGGCCGAAAACAGCGGGCCGACCAGCACCCGGACGAACTCCGACAGATACGGGATCGACGCCATGATGCCGGCGACCGGAATGAAGATCGGGCCGATGGCATAGATGCCTTCGCGGAATTCCTTGCCGAGCCCTTCCTCGGCGTTGCGGATCGACGCGATTGCGCCCGCCACCGCGCACGCCATGATGATGTAGATGACGAATGTACCAATTGAAGCCATGGAAATTCCCCTCCTCCAAGAAGCGGAACCTCGCGGCCCCGCGCCGCCTGCCCGCGCCTTTCCGGCGCAAATTTCCCCCACAGGCAAACGCAATCCTAGGATAAAGGGTTACGTTACGCCAGATGGGGGCGTTGGGTCGGGAAATGCGGCGCTGAGCTGGTTTTTAAGGGGTTCGGTGGCGGGGCTTCAGCCGCCGTTGACCGCCCGCGCGATGGCGCTGCGCAGCTCGTCCAGGCCTTCGGACTTCTCGGATGAGGTCGCCAGCAGCTCCGGATAGGCGGCCGGACGCTTCTTCACCTTTTCGGCGGTTTCGGCGAGCAGGCGCGGCACGCCCGCAGCCTTGATCTTGTCGATCTTGGTCAGGACGATCTGGTAGGAGACCGCCGCCTTGTCGAGCAGGCTCAAAACGTCTTCGTCGTTCTTCTTGATGCCGTGGCGCGAGTCGATCAGCACATAGACGCGCTTCAGCGTGACGCGGCCCTTGAGATAGTCGAACACCAGCTTGGTCCAGGCCTCGACCTGATCCTTCGGCGCCTGCGCATAGCCGTAGCCGGGCATGTCGACCAGCGCCATCGGCGGCAGGTCGCCCGGCTGGCCGGAATAGCCATCCGGGACGAAATAGTTCAGTTCCTGGGTGCGGCCCGGCGTGTTGGACGTGCGCGCCAGACCTTTCCGGCCGACCAGCGCATTGATCAGCGACGACTTGCCGACATTGGAGCGGCCCGCGAATGCAATCTCGGGCGGACCTTCCGGCGGCAGGAATTTCAGCGACGGCACGCCGCGGATGAACACCCATGGATGGTTGAAAAGCGCGCGCGCGGCAGCCGTGGCGTCGCCGCCTGCTGGTGCGTCCGTGTTTGCCGTCGCGTCGGTCATTTCACGTTCCTTTTGGAGTGCGGCCAAACCATAACGGAAAAGCCGCCGAAGACAAAGAAGGCCCGCAAGGCGGGCCTTCTGCCGGTTGGTTTAGCGAGCGGCGGCTATTCAGCCGCTTTGGGCTTGCGCTTGAACAGCGCCATGAGGTTATCCCACAGCTCGATCTTGACGCCCTGACGCTTCATGATGATGCCCTGCTGGGTGATGGACAACGTGTTGTTCCATGCCCAGTAGATCACCAGACCGGCCGGGAAGGTCGCCAGCATGAAGGTGAAGATCACCGGCATCCAGGTGAAGATCATCGCCTGGGTCGGATCGGGCGGCGTCGGGTTCATGCGCATCTGCAGGAACATCGTGACACCCATGATCAGTGGCCAGACGCCGATCATCAGGAACGACGGCACGTCGTAAGGCAGCAGGCCGAACAGGTTGAACACCGACGTCGGATCTGGCGCGGACAGGTCGCGGATCCAGCCAAAGAACGGCGCATGGCGCATTTCGATGGTGACGTAGAGAACCTTGTAGAGCGCGAAGAACACCGGAATCTGGATCAGGACCGGCCAGCAACCCGCCAGCGGATTGATCTTCTCCGTCTTGTACAGCTCCATCATCGCCTGTTGCTGCTTCATCTTGTCGTCCGCGAATTTTTCGCGGATTTCAAGCAGCTTGGGCTGAACCTTCTTCATGTTCGCCATCGACTTGTACGACTTGTTGGCGAGCGGGAAGAAGACGGCCTTCACGACAACAGTGGTCGCCAGAATGGCGAGGCCGAAATTGCCGAGCACTTTGAACAGGAAGTCGATGAGGTAGAACATCGGCTTGGTGATGAAGTAGAACCAGCCCCAGTCGATCATCAGGTCGAACTGGCGGATGTTGCGCTCGGTCTGATAGGCGTCGATCTTGGCGGTTTCCTTGGCGCCGGCGAACACCAGCGTCTCGACCGTATGCGACTGGCCCGGCTCGACCACGATCGGATCGGTGAGGAAGTCGGCCTGGAAGCGGGTGCGGCCATCGTCAAAGTAGGCGTAGCGCGGCTGGAACGGCTGTGCACTCGACGGCACAATGGCAACCGCCCAGTACTTGTCGGTGATGCCCAGCCAGCCGTCCTCCGACTTGCCAGGTTCGATCTGGCGCTTGTCGGCCAGGGCGGAATACTTGATTTCCTGCAGGCCTTCGGTGCCGGTGACGCCGATCAGGCCTTCATGCAGAATGTAGAAACCGCTGGTGTGCGGCGTGCCGATGCGCGCGACGCGACCGTAGTTGGACAGGGTCGCAGCCGCCGTACCGGTGTTGGCAACCGAATCCGCAACCGTGAACATGTAGTCGTTGTCGACGGCGATGGTGCGGGTGAAGGTCAGGCCTTGGTCGTTGGCGTAGGTCATCGTCACCGGCGTGGCCGGCGTCAATTTCTGGTTGCCCTGGGCGGTCCAGACCGTATCCGGGCCGGGAACAGCGCCCGTGGCGGCGCTGCCGACGAAACCGACTTCGGCGTAGTAGCCGTCGGCCATCGACGCCGGGTGCAGCAATTCGATATTCGGCGATGTCGCGTCGACCGTCGTGCGGTAATCCTTCAGCACGATGTCGTCGATACGGCCGCCGACGAGGCTGATCGAGCCACCGACGCGCGGCGTTTCAATCTGAATGCGGCTCGTTGCGGCCAGCGCGGCGTCGCGCGACGGGCCAAGCGAACCTGGCGCACCGCCGGTGGAACCGCCGGGCACGGTCGCCGAGCCACTCGGAGCGGTTGCGCCTGGAATATCTGCGCCGCCAGCGCCGGGTTGCGGCGTCACGGCATCCTGCGCCACCTGATTACGCTCGGCTTCGATGCGGGCGACCTCACGCTGCGCCTCGACGCGGGGGTTCATGTAGAACACCTGCCAAAGCACCAGGATCAGCACGGAAAGCGCGATCGTGACGAAGAAATTACGATTGTTTTCCATCGGTACCCTTACCGCGAGCCACGTATTCTGCGGGAGAGTTCCCGCTTCAGATCGTCGAAGGCGACGCCAAGCACTTCGCGTCGTCCGACGATCACATAGTCGCTGCCCGTCGCCATGTCATCAGCGGCATGAACGCGAGTTGCTTCTTTCAATCGCCTGCGTATGCGATTTCTGACCACCGCATTGCCCACCTTCTTGGTGACGGTGAGCCCGAAACGCGGCGATTCGCCATCGGCGCGGTCAAGCACCTCAAGCAGAAATAGCCGTCCACGGCGCTTCTCCCCGCGCCGCACGGCCAAGAATTCCGAGCGCTTTTTCAAGCGCCCGGGAATTTTACCGGTGGGCCGGTCCGTCAACGTTCCGGCCTTCCGGGGCTTTAAGCGGAAAGCCGCTTGCGACCGCGCGAGCGGCGTGCGGCAATCACTGCACGGCCGCCATTGGTGGCCATACGGGCACGGAAACCGTGACGACGCTTGCGAACAAGCTTAGAGGGCTGGTAGGTGCGCTTCATTTCTTTAATACCGCGGTGTGCGGCCCTTCTTAAATCTGCCTCGATGTGAGCAGGAGCGTACGCCCGCCTCGTTTCTGAACAGCAACAAGCTGCGCCGAAACCAAAGGCCCGAGCGTGGCGGGCTTATATGAGGATGCGCAGGGGGAGTCAATGAGACCTTGCCGCCACCCCCCTTTGGGGGTGTGTGGGCAGTTACAGCCGCCCCGCCTCGATGATCCGTTGCAGAAATTTCTGCGTCCGCGGGTTCTGTGGATTGGCAAACAGCCGCGACGGCGCATCCTGCTCCAGGATCCGCCCGCTTTCCAGAAAGCAGACGCGCTCGGCGACCTCACGCGCAAACCCCATCTCATGGGTGACGATGACCATCGTCATGCCGTCATCCTTGAGCTGGCGAACGATTCGCAGCACCTCGCCGATCAATTCCGGGTCGAGCGCCGCCGTCACCTCGTCGAGCAGCAGCACATCCGGGTTGGTCGCCAGCGAGCGCACGATGGCGACGCGCTGCTGCTGGCCTCCCGACAGCTGCTCCGGATAGGATAGCGCATGCTCGCTCATGCCAAAGGCGGCCAGCAGGGCGCGGGCGGCCTCCTCAGCCTCCTTGCGCGCAATCCTATGCACCTTGCGCGGCGCCAGCGTGATGTTGTCGAGGACATTCATGTGCGGAAACAGATTGTAGGCCTGGAAGACGATGCCGATGCGCCGGTAGAGCCCGATCTTGCCGAACGCCGGATCGTCATTGGCAACCCCGTCCAGCCGGATGACGCCATGGTCGAACTCGACCAGCCGGTTGATGCAGCGCAGCAGCGTCGACTTGCCCGACCCCGACGCGCCGATAAGGCAGACGACCTCGTGCGGCTTCACCGCCAGGCTGACGCGGTCGAGCACCAGCGTCTGGCCGTAATATTTGGTCACCGTCTCGATCGAAACCCGGTCGGCCATCACGCCGCCCCTTGCAGGCGACGGCCACGATCGCGACGCGCGACATAGTCGGTCAGACGCGCCATCGGCACGGTCGCAACCATGAACAGCACCGCGGCGGCAATCAGCGACGAATAGTTGAAGGTTTGCGCGGTGTAGATCTGTGCCTCGCGCACCGCGTCGCGCACGCCGATCACCGACAGCAGCGCCACGTCCTTCTGCAACGCCACCGTCAAATTGAGCAGCGCCGGCAGCACATTGCGGATCGCCTGCGGCAGGATGGTGTAGCGCATCGCCTGCCACTGCGTCAGCCCGAGCGACTTGGCGGCCATGTGCTGGCCGTCATGCACCGCCTCGATGCCGGCGCGGTAGACCTCGGCGGCATAGGCGGCGTAGCACAGGATCATCGCCACCGTGCCCCAGAACAGCCCGCTCGACGGCAACCCCGGCAGGTTCAGCGCCGGAATGCCGAAGCCGAACAGCAGCACCAGCAGCAACGCCGGCAGGCCGCGAAAAACGTCGATGTAGACGATGGAAAAGACCCGCAGCGGCGCAAACCATGGCCCCTGCAGCGAGCGCACCAGCGCCAGCACCATCGCCCAGATCGCGATTGCCACCAAGGCGATCAGCCAGACCTGGATGTTGATCCAGAACCCGCGCAGCACGGCGGGAAAAGCCTCGATCATGGCGTCGAGGCTGAAGAACTGACGCTTGATGCGCGGCCACTGCTCTGCCGAGGTGACGACATAGGCCAGCACGCCAAAAAACACGACGACGCTGGCCAGGCTGGTCACGGCCGGCAACAGCCGGTCGCGCAGGCTGGCCTTCTTGCGCGCCGGCGGCGGCGGGCCGTCCGCAAGCGCCCTGTTTGCCGCGCCGTCGTCTGCCGGCGACGCAGCACTGGGCCTCATTCGTTGATGACCTTCACGCTCGGGTCGGCGACAAGGTACTGGTGCACCAGATCGTCCACGACGTTTTTGCCGATGACCTGCGCCAGCCCTTCATCGATCCAGCCGACAATCGGGTTGCCCTGCTGGAAAATCAGTCCGTGGCCGAGATCGTTCTCGTCACCCGGCAGCAGCGCGGTGATGCGCGCATCGGGAACCTGCACGGCGGTCAGATACAGCGCCGTCGGGACGGCGACGACCGTGGCGTCGATCTGCCGGGCCTGCAAGGCCTGGAAAACGCCGACCTGATCGTCATAGACGGCCGCATCCTTCACGCCGAGGATGTTTTCGACATAGGTCAGGTCGGTGGTGCCGAGCGCCACGCCCCAGCGCAGCTTGCGCAGTTCGTCAAAGGTCTCGGCTTCGTCGGCGGCACCGCCCGGCAGCGCCACCAGCGCCTTGTCGGGCTGGTAGTAGACCTGGCTGAACGTCGCGATCTGCGCGCGCGCTTCCGTCACCGAAATCTGCTGGATGCCAAAATCGTAATTCTTCTTGCCGGGCGCAATCGACTGCTCGAAGGTTTCGCGAACCCAGACCACATCGTCCTTGCCGAAGCCAAGCTCCTTGGCCAGCGCATAGACCAGCGCGCTCTCGAAGCCTTCGCCGCTTTCCGGCGCGTTGTTCAGAACCCATGGCGGATAGGCGGGATCGCTGGTCGCGACCGTCAGCTTGCCCGGCGTGTGCAGGCGTGGATCCTGGGGCGTCTTTTCCTGTGCCAGCGCAGCGCCGGTAACGAACAGCGCCACGGCCAAAGCCATGAACGCCCGGTAAGCCCCCACAAGTATTTGCGACATCCGTTTCTCTCCCCTACGCGCCGATCCGGTCACCTGCTGGGACCATAAGCGGCGAATACCTGCACAGACAAGATTTTTGTACCCGCAGCAAGGCTTTAACAGGAAACGCGATTGCGTTTCCACGTCCGCACGCTCCAATCCGGGCACTGCTGAGATTTCCACCTCGCACGACTGGTAAAAATGCCGCAAAATCCTATTTCCAAGGCACATGAGATCGCGGTGCGTCTTTTCTGACGGACAGACTGAGAAGCGAGGACACCAGTGCAGGCGACGCAAGACGACGGGGACAGGCAGCAGCGCGCCAACGAGCAGGTGCCGCTGTCGCGCGGCCTGTCGACCAAGCTGCTGTTTCTCACCATCCTGTTCGTCATGCTCGCCGAAGTGCTGATCTTCCTGCCGTCGATCGCGGAATTCCGGCTGCGCTGGCTCGAAGAACGGCTGGCGACCGCCGCCGCCGTCGGCATCGTGCTGGTGGAAAGCGACCCCGGCAGCCTGTCGCGCCAGGTTCAGGACGATGTGCTGATTTCGCTGGGCGCAAAAGCGGTGGCGCTGCGCGACGACGGCGCGTCGCAATTGCTGGTGGTCACCGAGATGCCGCCGCAGGTCGATGCCCATATCGACCTCGACAACACCCCTCCCCTGGCCGCGCTCACCGATGCGCTGTCGACGCTGTTCTTCGGCGGCAACGAAGTGCTGCGCGTCTACGGCACCGTCGGCGAAAGCGACAAGGAGTTCGAAGTGGTCATGGACGATCACAACCTGCGCAACTCGATGCTGGGCTACGCCCGCAACGTCGCCGTGCTGGCGCTGATTCTGTCGTTGGTCACCGCATCGCTGGTGTTTTACGCCATCAACCGAATCATGATCCATCCGATCCGGACCATGACCCGCTCGATGCTCGATTTCGCCGAAGCGCCCGACGACCCGAATCGCATCATCCGCCGGGTCAGCAGCCGCGATGACGAAATCGGCGTCGCCGAACGCGAACTCGCGTCGATGCAGACCCAGCTTCAGCGCACGCTGTCCGAGCAGAAGCACCTGGCCGACCTTGGCCTGGCCGTATCGAAGATCAACCACGAGATGCGCAACACCCTGGCGGCGGCCCAGCTCATCTCCGACCGGCTGGTGACGGTGAAGGACCCGCTGGCGCAAAGCCTGGCGCCCAAGCTGGTGCGCGCGCTGGACCGCGCCGTCTCCTATACCGAAGGCGTGCTCGCCTATGGCCGCACCCAGGAGGCCCCGCCGGCACGCCGCCGTCTGCGGTTGCGGCTGCTGGTGGAGGAAGTCGAAGACCTGCTCGGGCTCGACCCGGACGCCGGCATCGAGTTCGTCAACGCCATCGAACCGGAATTCGAGATCGACGCTGATTCGGAGCAGTTGTTCCGCATCCTCTCCAACCTGTCGCGCAACGCCGTGCAGGCGATGGCGGCGGAACGCGAGAGCGCCGTCGTCAAGCGGCTGGCGATCCACGCCGAGCGCCAGGGCAGCATCAGCCACGTCTTCGTCGAGGATACCGGACCGGGGCTGCCGGCCAAGGCGCGGGAAAACCTGTTCACGGCGTTTCGCGGCTCGGCGCGCAGCGGCGGCACCGGCCTCGGTTTGGCCATTGCCTACGAACTGGCCCGCGCCCATGGCGGCACCATCAAGCTGGCGGAAAGCCGTGGCGGCGGCCGCACCGTCTTCGAGATCACAATTCCCGATCAACCTGTGGATTTCGAAGCGGCGCGCAGCGCATTTCGCCGGCCCGCATGAAATCTCTTTGAAAGTTTTGCGAAACCCGCTTGCAATTCCCGAAATGACTAGCTAGGAACGCCCCACGACGCCGGGACACACCACAGTGATTTCCGGGTCAGCCGGGACACCGGCACGGCACGCGCCCGTAGCTCAGCTGGATAGAGCACCAGACTACGAATCTGGGGGTCAGAGGTTCGAATCCTTTCGGGCGCGCCATTTTAC
>JBEBXE010000083.1:0-11130 GCA_040391705.1 Aerobium aerolatum | reverse complement strand
AACGAGCTTCCACAGGATCGGCTTGCAGCCTGATGGGACGCCCACTTCCAACGCATGGATCACCGTCAGATCGAGGGGTGATGGGGTGGACGCCCCCCGGCGGCATCGATGTGCCAAAGTGGAGGTGTTGAACACACCACTTGAGGAGGCGTCCATGTCCGAAGTTACCACAATCGGCCTTGATATCGCGAAGAACGTTTTTCACGCACACGGCGCTGATGCGAGCGGCCGAGCGCTGTTCAGCCGGAAGATCAGCCGCATGAAATTGCTTGAGTTCTTCTCCTGGCCACCACGTTGCCTGGTGGCGTTGGAGGCCTGCGGAGAACTCACGCTGTTGGGTCACGAGGTGATCAGCGCGACAGGGCAGCCCGTGACGCATATTCTTGACTGGTTCCATCTGTCGATGCGGCTCCGGCACGTCGAACAGGCATGGATGGGAAGTCAGGCATGTCGGCGATCTGAACATCTACCTTCGAGACGTCGCGGTTGGTGTGCCGAGGCTTCGGCATCTCCTTTGGAGCGGCTACGTCAGAGAGGCAACGAGAGCCGTGAAGAATATGCTCTACCAGTTGGAGCAGCACGCTCGGCTTCGAAACATCAACCACAAGCTCAAGCGTTTGTACGTATTGATCAGCAATCTCCAGACCTACCTGGTCCAGAACACGACGTTGATTGTCGACTACTGCCATCGATATTGGTCCGGTGAACCGTTTTCCAGTTCCCCTGCCGAAAGTGCCGCTAACAGCCTCGTTAACGCGCGCATGAACAAGAAGCGCCAAATGCGCTGGTCTCCTGCCAGCGCTCACCGGGTATTGCAGGTCCGGCAGCGGTTGCTGATGGTCGGCTCAAACAAGCCAAGCTTGCCCTTGCGGCTTGCCCCCACTTTTTCCCGCTTCTACTGGGTCATGCGCCTGCATGTCGAGGCGGCGGGGGCTGGCAGCAGCCGCGGCCTCGGTCAGGAAACATGCGCCGCCACCGCATCGAGGCCATTGCCGAATGACGCCATGAAACCTAGCAACTGTGTCTAGGTGATTGGATTTGATCGCCATGGCGTGGCGGTTTTCAGCACTGCGTTCACCCCATGCAGCCGAGCCTGCTGCTTCGTGTCAGCGATTTCAGCCTGCGTACGTTCCGCGTCCCATCCCAGCGCTCCGGCGGCTATCCGAGCCGTGGTCTCGATAATCTTGCCGGATAATTTCCCGGAAAGAGCGATGTCAGTACGGCGGAAAAGTAGATCGCACAGTTTCACCACGGATTCGGTGTGGCACAGGAAAGCGATCTCCGCGTGGGAGAAATCCGGCAGATCTTCCAGCGCTTCACCGTCGCCGGCCTGACTGGCGACGGTGCGCGCATAGGCGCCATAGCGCTCAAGCAAGATGGCGTTGCGACGCAGGTCCGTTCCGCAGCTTTCCGCGAGATCGGCGATGAACTCGTGACGCTGGCCGTCGTCGGCCGGATAGCTCCTTCCGCCACCGATGGGCATATTGCGGGTGTCCTGCCTGCGGCTTCTGCCCAGCCGCTCCAGGATGAGATCGGCCGCCTGCTCAGAAAAACTGCGGAAGGTCGTCCATTTCCCGCCGATCAGCGACAGGATGGGTGTAGAAGCGCCCGGCAATTGGTCCTCGGCGATGTGATGATCGCGGCTCACTGCGCCCGGATCGAAGCCCTCGGTACGGGGCAGCGGCCGCACGCCCCAATAGGTGAAGACGACATCGTCTTTCGTCAGCCGGATGTGGGGGAATATCTCCGAAACGACATCGAGCAGGTAGCGTGTTTCGTTTTCGTCGCAGATCGCCTCGTCAGGATCGTCGACGGGAATGTCGGTGGAGCCGACGAGCACATTGCCCATCAGGGGGTAGAGCAGGTTGACGCGTCCGTCACGCGTCCCGAAATAGATCATCCGGCCCCTGAGCGCCCCGAACAGATGTGGATTGTGCACAACCAGATGGGCGCCCTTGTTGCCGCCCATATGCCGACTGTCGATGCCTAGCACGGCATTCACCTTGTCGATCCACGCCCCACCGGCGTTGACGACGATATCGGCGCTGACGGCATGCGTTTCGCCGGTCGCCTCTTCCCGCAGCAGGACCGTTCCGTTTTCTCCGGTTCCGACGGCGGGCATGTAGTTGCGCGCGACGCTTGCCTCGTTGAGAGCCAGACCGTCACGCACCAGTTCGAGGGCGAGCCGTTCCGCATGGGTGACGCGACCTTCATGATAGATGCCGGCGAAGGTGACCTGCGGATCTATTTCTGGCATTTCGCGACGCAACGTGCTGCCCCGCAAGAAGCGGTGCGAGGGCATTGTCTGGAAATACCGCCCGTACAGATCGTAGAGAGTGAGGCCGACCTTGGTAATGATGGCCCCGCGATCGTTCAATTTGGAAGGCAAGCGCAGGAAGCGCAGCGCCGAGGCCCACAAGCCGCCCCAGATCGACCGGATGGGGAGCACGGTTTCCAGCGGCTTCACGTAGTGCGGGGCGTTGCGCAGCAGCAGATTCCGCTCCAGGGCGGATTCCTTGACCAGCCGGAATTCGCCCGTTTCCAGATATTTGATACCGCCATGGATCAAGCGCGACGGGGCGGCGCTCGCGCCTGAACAAAAGTCGCCTTTGTCGACCAGAAGGCAGTCCACACCCTGGGCGCAAAGGTCGCGGAACAGGCCGCAGCCATTGATGCCGGCGCCCAGTATCAGGACTGGATAGTGATGGCGGATGGGGCGTGCGAAAGGATTTTTCGCGGCAGATCTCGCGGCGCCTGGCATGGTACCAGCTTTATTCATCGATCACCGCCACCTTGATCGCAGTGCCTTGTTCCGCCGTTGTCAGCGCGGCCGAAATTTCGGCGAGGCCGAAGCGATGCGTCAACATGGAATCGACCTCGAACCGACCGCCGCCGATCAGTTTGAGGGCGTTTTCATACTGCAGCCTGCTGAGACCGAATGCGCCGGTGACGAGAATTTCATTGTAGTGGATGGCGTTAACGTCCAGTTCCGCCTTGTCGCCGGCTGAGAAGCCGGCGAACAGGCTAACCCTGCCGCGATGGCGCGCAAGCCCTAGCGCCTCGTTGGAAAGCGCCGGAACGCCTATCGCCACGATGACGACATCGGCGCCCAGCCCGTGGGTATGCGCGCAGACAAACTCTTTCAGATTCGCGGCGGTGGGGTCGACCAAGAAATCCGCGCCAGCCGCTTCCGCGGCGGAGCGGCGCATCGGATTCGGCTCGCTGACGATGATCCTGTGCGCGCCGGAATGGCGGGCAAGCTTGATGTGCAGGATGCCGATCGGTCCCGCACCCAGGATGACGACGGTGTCGCCGCGCTCCACACCCACCCGTTCCTGGCCGTTTATGACACAGGCCAGCGGCTCGGCCAGCGAGGCCTTGTCGAAGGAAAGGCCCTCCGGCATCGCAAACACATTGCCGCGCTCCACCCCCATGGCGGGGATGCGGATATATTCCGCGAAAGCGCCGTCGATCTCGTAGCCCACGGCTTGCAGGTTCTGGCACAGGTTTTCGTAGCCGCGAATGCAGTGCTGGCAATGGCCGCATGAGATCGCCGGGCACACGCATACGGCCTGCCCCGGCCGCCATTTGCCGTTTCCGCCCTCCACGACCTCGCCGGCGAACTCGTGCCCGAGTATCGAGGGGTAGCGCACGCCCATCGTCTTACGACCGCGAAATATGCGAATATCGGTTCCACACACGGTCGCGGCCTTGACCCTTATGAGCAGGTCGCCGGTTTCCAGCTTTGGATCGGGCACATCATCAAGCGCCAGTTCGTTCGGGCCTGTCAGAACTCCGGCCTTCATCGCCATTCACTCCCGTTCGGTTTTTCCCAGATGCACATTTGTTATTTTAAATGTCAAGATATTCATATTTCAGAGGCAGGGTTTGGGTGCCAAACTTCGATCTTCGCGCATATGTCCCAAAAGAACAGCATAAAATCTGCATTTATGTGATTTTAGCAGGACAGATATGCATTAATCGCTTGACGATTCTGGTCACTGGATGCACAGTTAAGATATGAGCCATACAAAAGTTCACTTATCTGGGAGGTGAGGCGTGGCTGAGTGGCGTTACGATTACGCGTCGATGGGCTTTTATACGTTCGATTGCCTGGGATGGCCTTTTTCGGTCGTGCCTGAGGGCGGCGGCACGGTGCTGCTTGACGAAATCGCCATGGCGGTTTCCGGGGCAGCCGGCGTGGCCGCCATCGCCGCCGCCAAGATGGGTCTGACGACGCTTGCAGTGGGCGGGGTCGGCAACGACCTTATGGGCGACTGGGTTCTGGATCGGATCGCCCAGTTCGGCGTCGACATCAGCACGCTTCAGCGTATCGAAGGTTCCCGCACTTCCTCTTCCATAGTGCTGACGCGGCAGGACGGCTCAAGGCCCGCGTTGCACATGAAAGGCGCGACAGGCGATTTCTTCGTCGAACCGTCCGATTACGACAAGGTGACCGACGCGCACGTGTTCCATCTTGGCGGCGTCGGGCTCATGGATCGCATGGATGGAGAGCCCAACGCCGCCCTGATGCGGCATGCAAAGGCGCGCGGCTGCATGACGACTGTGGATGTCTTCGCCGGCTCGCCAGCGGATTTGCCCGACATCGACGCGGTTCTGCCCTACACCGACTACTTCATGCCCTCCATCGAGGAAGCGCAGGCGCTAAGCGGTCTGGACGCCATGGAGGATTGCGTGAAGTTCTTCCTCGACCGGGGCGCCGGTGCCTGTGTCTTCACGCTTGGCGAGAATGGAGCCTACTATGGCGACGCCAGAGGCAATTCCTTCAGTATCCCAGCGTTCGACATCGAGGTGAAGTGCACCTGCGGTTGTGGTGACGCATTCGACGCGGGTTTTGCCGTGGCGCTTTGTCGGGACTTTGATTCCGAGACCGCAGTGCGCTTCGCGCAGGCGACATCGGCGCTGAACGCCTCCGGGCTCGGTTCGCAGGCAGGCGTGCGCTCCTTCGAGCATACTCTTGAATTCATGCGCAAGACACCGGTGAAACAGCGCCTCGCGGCGGTGGGATAACACTGTCTCGCGGTGGTGGGACAACAGGCATCCACGCAAGGAAATATTATAGCGGCCCGACGTCCGGGTTGGCAGGGAGCGCCGCGCCGGTGCGCGGGACGGTTTTGATGAGTGAGGAGAAAACCATGAAATTGAAGACCCTTGCCGCCATGTGCGGCGTCGCCACGGCCTGCCTTGCCGGAAGCGCCGTAGCGCAGAGCCAAGCCGACCTGATCAAGCCTATCGACAAGGAACTCACCTTCGTCTTCATTCCGAAGGTGATCCACCCCTGGTACGACGTGGTTGCCGAGGGCAGCAGGTTCGCGGCCGAGGAAATCGCCAGGGAAGGCATCAAGATCAATGTGATCTGGGACCAGCCCCCGCAGGCCGACGTGACCGATCAGAACCAGCGCATCGAGGCCAATATCGGCAGGAAGCCGGACGGTCTCGCCGTCGCCTGCCTCGACCAGGCCACCAATGTGCAGATGCTGACCGAGGCCAAGGAAGCTGGCCTCAACGTCTACACCTTCAACTCCTTCTGCGACGAGAAATTTCCCTTCGTCGGCCAGAAGAACAGCTATCAGGACGGCTACGACCTCGGCGAATATCTGGCCAGGCATCTGGACGGCAAGGGCAAGGTCGGCATCCTCTCGGGCAGCCTGACGGCGACCGACCACGTCGAGCGCATTCAGGGCTTCAAGAAGGCGTTGGAAAGCCACCCCGACATGCAGATTGTGTTCGAGCAGCCCGACAACGACGTACTCGAAGAGGCGGTGACGCTGACCGAGAACGCCCTGCAGGCGCATCCCGACATCGCCGGCTTCTTCGGTTCCAATGCGTCCAACCCCATCGGCGCGGCGCGCGCCATCAAGAATGCGGGCCTGAGCGGCAAGGTCGCGGTGGTCGGCATGGACGATCTGCCTGAAGCGGTCGATTTCGTCTGCGAAGGCACGATCACCGCGCTCAAGGCGCAGCGCCAGTGGGACATCGGCTACTGGGCGGTGCGCTACATGCTGGCGATGAACCAGAATCATACCTATCCGTGGGACCATAACACCGGGTCGCGCTTCATCACCAAGGAAGACTGCAAATAGCCTCTGGTCGGCGGGCGCGCGGTGCGCGTTCCGCCCCTTCTTGAGTGAGCCCATGGATCCGTTTGCCTTCGAAGCCCGTAACATATCGCGCTCCTTCGGCGTCGTGCAGGCGTTGAAGGACGTCTCGGTGGGCATCCGGCCCGGCGAGATTCACGCCATCATCGGCGAGAACGGCGCTGGCAAGTCGACGCTGATGAACATCTTCTGCGGCAAGCTGCATGCCTCGGAAGGAAAGCTTTTGCGCAACGGCGAACATGTGGTGTTCCACTCGCCCATCGACGCGCAACGGGCAGGAGTCGCCATCGCCCCTCAGGAGGTCAATCTCGTCCCGAACCTGTCGGTTTCGGAAAACATCATGCTCGGCGCGCACATCACGCGCGGTCTGACCATCGACTGGCGTGCCACCCGCAAGGCAGCGATCGAACATCTGCACACCGTGGACGATACGATCGATCCGCGCATGCCCGTATCCGCACTGTCGAAGGCCCATCAGCAACTGGTGCAGATCGCCCGGGCGGCGGCGACTGATGCCAAGGTTCTCATCTTTGACGAGCCCACGGCAGCGTTGACCTACCGCGAGACGGAAAAGCTCTACGCCTATCTGAACGCATACCGCGCCGCCGGCGGCTCGGCCTTCTATATCTCGCACCGGCTGGACGAGATCCTGGATCTGTCCGACCGCATAACCGTGTTGCGCGACGGCCGCTATGTCGGGGAGCTTGACCCGAAGTCCACCTTCAAGGATGAGATGGTGCGCATGATGGCCGGGAGGGCCGTCGGCAAGGGCAATGCGGATTCCCGTATCGTGCCCGAAGATGCCGGAGCCGCGCTGAAAGTTTCCGGGCTGACCCGGCAGGGCGAGTTCGAGGATATCAGCTTCACGCTCAGGCAAGGAGAAATCCTCGGCGTCTCCGGGCTCGTTGGCTCCGGCCGCACCGAAATTGCCAAGTGTATTTTCGGTCTGACACGCCGCGATGCGGGAAGCATTGAGATCGGCGGCCGGCCGACCGAGATAAATTCGCCCGCCGACGCCATACGGCAGGGACTTGTCTACCTGCCGGAGGAGCGCAAGCAGGAGGGCATATTCCCGCTTCTCAGCATCGCCGAGAACATGGCTTTGCCTAATCTGGACAGGTTCCGCGGACTGGCGCGCATGCGCAGCGCCGACATGTTCGCCGAGGTGCAGCGTTTCGTCACCGACCTGAAGATCAAGATCGGCGACCCGAAGGATCCCATCACGTCGCTGTCGGGCGGCAACCAGCAGAAGGTGATCATCGGGCGCTGGCTGATGAAAAATTCTCGCATCCTTATCATGGATGAGCCCACGCGGGGTATCGATGTGGCCGCCAAGTTCGAAATACAGCGCCAGTTGCGCATGTTCACGGAGAAAGCTGGCCTTTCGGTCATCTTCATCTCCTCGGAGATGGAGGAGGTGCTCGACGTGTCGGATCGCATTCTGGTGATGCATGAGGGCCGGATGAAGGGAATCTTCCCCGCGCGGGATGCTACGCCGGAAACGCTGCTTCAGGCAGCCATGAGTTGAACGAGGAAATTGCAATGACTGCTGACAGCCACAGCGCAGCATCGGTGCCCCAGCTTCGTAAGCGTGCCGGCTTGCTTGCACGATTCTGGCGATGGGAAGCGAGCGGCATTCTGGTCGCGCTGATCGTTCTGATCGTAGTCCTTTCTCTCGCTACCGACATTTTCCTGTCGAACTACAACATTTCGGTCGTCGCTCGTCAGGCCGCCTTCGTGGGGTTGGTCGCGCTCGGCCAGACTCTGGTGTTGCTGGTCGGCGGCATAGATCTCTCTGTGGGCGCGGCGGCGGGGCTTTCGGCCATTGTCGGCTCTTTGCTGCTGACGATGTTCGGCGTGCATCCTTACCTCGTCATTCCCCTCACCATGACCTTCGGCCTGATGCTCGGCCTGATCAACGGCGCATTTGTCGCCGGGCTGCGGCTCAATCCGTTTATCGTGACGCTGGCCACATGGGAAATATTCGCCGGCATGACGCTGGTCATCACCAAAGGTTACCCAATTCGCCCTCTCGGCGAGACATTTGCGGTCTTCGGAAAGGGTGAGATATTCGGCGTGCCGGTGCCGGTCCTGATCTTCATCGCCGCTGGCCTCATCCTCATCTGGATGCTCACGCAGACGCGTTTCGGCCGCAACATCTTCGCCGTGGGCGGTAATCGCGATGCCGCGGTGCTGGCCGGCATCCGCGTCAAATATGTCGAGCTGGCCGCCTTCGGCCTTGCCGGCATGTTCGCCGCGCTGGCCGGCATCCTGTTCGCCAGCCGCATGGACGCCGGCCAGCCTTCGGTGGGCGAGGGCTGGCTGATGGGCGCCATCACCGCCGCCATCCTCGGTGGCACGAGCCTTCGGGGCGGGCAGGGCTCCATCGTCGGCACGATGCTGGGCGCGCTCCTGCTGGCGATTCTCGCCAATGGCACGGTTTTGCTCAACGTTTCGGGATTCTGGCAACGTGTCATCGTCGGCGGCGTGGTTCTGATCGCGGTTCTTGTCGATCTCTTCCGCCGGCGCAGTTGAGCCGTGCCTGTGCGAAACTGAAACTGCGTGGCTTTATCACCGTCGCCAAACGGGTAAGAAGGTGATGAGGTCGTGGCGGCACGGCGCTATTGCGGAAGGTCGATGAAACAGGGCGAGGCGGAACTGACGGAAGACATCAAGGCGCGGGTGGCCTGGCTCTACTACATGGAGGGTATGACGCAGGATCAGATCGCGCAGGAGGTTGGCATCCACCGCACGCGGGTCCTGCGAATGCTTTCGGCCTCGCGTCAGGACGGCACCGTCCAAATCAGAGTCACGGCGAGGCTCAGCCGCTGCGTGGAACTGGAGCGCCAGATCGAAGCCACGCACGGCATCGAGCGCGCCATCGTCATCCCCGATCCCCGCGAGGCGCAGCAAGTGCAGCAGATCATAGGCGCGGTGCTGGGTGCTTATATCGCTGACAATCTGGCGGATCGCATGACGATTGGCCTCGGCTGGGGTCGGACGCTGAGTTCGAGCCTTCCCGCGATCGCCAGCAGCGGCCATGCGGAAATGACCGTCGTCTCGTTGCTCGGCGGGCTCACCAAGGTCAGCACGGTGAATCCGAGCGAATTTGCCTGGCGCTTCGCCGATCGTCTTGCGGCGAGCTGCTACATGCTTGCCGCGCCGGTCTTCGCGCCTGATGTGCGTACCCGGGAGGCGTTGATGACGCATCCGGGCATCCGCGAGATATTTCATCGCGCCACCCAGCTCGATATGGCGATATTGAGCGTCGGCGATCTGTCGCCGCAATCGACCTTCGCCGAGTACGGCCTGCTGGAGCGGGACGAACTTGCCTCGCTGCATCGGGCAGGCGCGGTAGGCGACATTCTTTGCCGCTTCATCAACGCCCAGGGTGAGGTGATCGATCATCAGGTCAACGACAGGGTGGTGGCGGTCGATCCGCGCGATCTTGTCAATGCGCGCAAGATCGTGCTGGCCTCAGGTGGCTGGCACAAATATCAGGTGATCCAGGCTTCGATCCGGATGCTGCGCCCCCATGTGCTGATAACGGACGAAGTGGTTGCCGAGCGCCTCGTCGAAACAGCGCTTTGAACAGAGAGTCGGTTTTGAAATTCGCATTGCGATAGTGAAATCGATCCAGTATCGCCCTGTTCATCGACAACAATGACGTCGACGACGGTATGATCGATTTGCCAAAGGGCGTTCTGCTTTGCGACATTAAACTGACCCGGGCTCGGCGTGGATCCTGCGTGGCAGGGGCATCGCGCTCGATGAGGTGGCCATCCGCCGCTTCCTGGTCCATGTCCTGCCACGCGGCTTTCATCGCATCCGGCATTACGGCCTGCTTGCCGGCTCCACCCGCAAGGCCAGCATCGCACTTGCCCGTGAACTCCTGGGAGCCGTCATGCCGTCCGATGACGACACGCCAAGCGAACCGAAAGACTTCCGCCCTCCATGCCCCTGCTGCGGCGGACGCATGGTCGTCATCGAAGTGTTCGAGCGATGGAGGCAGCCGCGCGGACCGCCGCACGCCACCGTGACGAACCGGGAGAACGCTCCATGACCCGACATGGCATGATCCAGCTTCAAGCCGTAGGCGCCCTAGCTCCGGCGACAGATTCGCGCGTGCCGATGGTGACTTTCGCCGCCGACAGGCTCACAAAGAGTCTCGTGCGGGATCGGCTGGACCGCGTGGAGGCACACAGAAGCAGCCTCTCTGTATCCATCACCACGCCTCTCGGCACCGGTTGCGCCCACGCCGACATCGGCTGCAGATCGAAATCCCCATAACTGTCGACCGTGGCCCTCGGGTTCCTGCATGCTTTCGTACGCCTGCCGGCACCCGAAACCCTTCACCGTTCCGGTCCTTGAGCGTACCTCCGTGCGATCCTGAAAGCTGCCTTTAACTTGTGGCTCCTAAGGAGCCTCCCTTCCCGCTACCAAGCTGATCGCGGTTCAGCATCTTAATCACGTTGTAGAGCCCGCGTGTTTGCAGAGGCTAGTACCGCGAGATCCAATCACGGTGGCGTGCAACCGGGATTTTCCGACCAATTTATGCCAGGGAGCACTCCGAATTCACTCCTGTCCCTACGACCGAGCGTGCGATGGCGGCAAGGTGGGAATGGTGGGTGAAGAACAGGACCTGTGTCGAGCGCGCGAGCTCGGCCAACACCCGAAGGCCGCCTCTGACCGCTCGTCGTCAAAGTTGACGAAGAGGTCGTCAGCCAGGAAGGGTAGCCTTACGCCGGCTGCGACTGACTGCTCCACGGCTGCGAGGCGCAGAGCCAGGAACAGCCTCCGGTCGGACTGGTGGCTGTGGGAGCGCATCGGGCGATGGCTCCGTAGGAAGCACCCAACGGCGACGTGGCAATCGCTGCCTCCGCGCCGGTCACGTCGCGCAGGCTGAGCAGTTCATTGTCCACCCACGAATAATAAGTCACCGCGTCCCAGCCGAACATGCCCTGGCCGCCACGCCATCCAGCTTCCACGGTGGTCGCCGTCTGCGCCTTCA
>JBEBXE010000082.1:0-11225 GCA_040391705.1 Aerobium aerolatum | reverse complement strand
ATTTCCCTGCCGATCCTGGCCGCCGACGTCAACCAGACGATCTTCAAGTCGGTGCTGATCGGCTATGTCATCGGCTGCGGCACCGGCTTCCTTGCCGCCATCGTCGCCGATCGCTTCGAGTTCGTGCGCCGCGGGCTTTTGCCGGTCGGCAACATGGTCTCGGCCCTGCCGATCATCGGCATCGCGCCGGTGATGGTGATGTGGTTCGGCTTCGACTGGCATTCGAAGGCGGCGGTCGTCGTGGTGATGACCTTCTTCCCGATGCTGGTGAATACCGGGGCCGGGCTGGCGACGTCGGGGCACATGGAGCGCGACCTGATGCGCACCTATGCGTCGGGCTACTGGCAGACGCTGGCCAAGCTGCGGCTGCCGGCGGCGATGCCGTTCATCTTCAACGCACTCAAGATCAATTCGACCTTGGCACTGATTGGTGCCATCGTGGCCGAGTTTTTCGGAACACCTGTCGTGGGCATGGGCTTCCGTATCTCCACCGAGGTTGGGCGCATGAATGTCGACATGGTTTGGGCGGAAATTGCGGTGGCAGCACTCGCAGGCTCCGTCTTCTATGGCGTGATAGCTCTCGCAGAAAGAGCAGTCACATTTTGGCATCCGTCTATCCGTGGGGGATAGACGCAACCAGAGGGTAACAAGATGAAAAAATACATCGTTTCCGCATTGGCCGGGGCCATGTCCCTGGCGACCATGCAGGCATGGGCGGCAGACGCCGTGACGCTGCAGCTCAAGTGGGTGGCGCAGTCCCAGTTCGCTGGCTACTACGTCGCGCTCGACAAGGGTTTCTACGAAGCTGAAGACCTCGACGTCACGATCAAGCCGGGCGGTCCCGACATTGCTCCGGAGCAGGTGATTGCCGGCGGCGGTGCCGACGTGGTGGTGACGTGGATGGCAGCCGCTCTGGCTGCGCGCGACAAGGGCGTGCCGCTGGTCAACATCGCCCAGCCGTACAAGAAGGCCGGCATGCAGCTCGTCTGCCCGGCTGACGGGCCGGTCAAGACCGAAGCCGACTTCAAGGGTCACACGCTCGGCGTCTGGTTCTTCGGCAACGAATATCCGTTCTACGCCTGGATGCACAAGCTCGGCCTGCCGACCGAAGGCGGCGCTGACGGCGTCACCGTGCTGAAGCAGTCGTTCGACGTGCAGCCGCTGATCCAGAAGCAGGCGGATTGCATCTCGGTGATGACGTATAACGAGTACTGGCAGGTCATCGACGCCGGCTTCAAGCCGGAAGACCTGATCGTCTTCAACTATACCGAGATGGGCAACGACCTTCTGGAAGACGGTCTCTACGTCATGGGCGACAAGCTGTCCGACCCGGCGTTCAAGGACAAGATGGTCCGCTTCGTGCGCGCCTCGATGAAGGGCTGGGCCTATGCGATGGAGCACCCGGACGAAGCCGGCGCGATCATCATCGACAATGGCGGACAGGATGAAAACCATCAGGTGCGGATGATGAGCGAAGTCGCCAAGCTCATCGACACGCCGGATGCCAAGCTGATCCCGGCTGCCTACGAGCGCACCGCCAAGGCGCTGCTCGACCAGAAGATCATCGAGAAGGCACCGGAAGGCGCCTACACCACCGAGATCACCGACGCGATGTAATTGCGCGCGAGACTATCAGAAAAGCGAAGGGGCGGGATCCGCCCCTTTTTCTGTTTTGACCTGCATCACACCGCAGACCTGCCGCAGTCGATGCGATAGAATGCAAAAAAGCGACAATCGGAGTTCACCATGGCTGTCCCGCGCCCGTCCAAGACCCATATCGGCAATCACCGCCTTCATCCTGAAACGCTGATGCTCAGCTACGGCTACGATCCGGAGCTGTCGGAAGGCGCGGTCAAGCCGCCGGTGTTCCTGACCTCGACCTTCGTCTTCCGCTCGGCTGAGGAGGGACGCGATTTCTTCGACTACACCGCCGGGCGCAAGGAGCCGCCGGAAGGCACTGCCGCCGGCCTGGTCTATTCGCGCTTCAATCATCCCAACAGCGAGATCGTCGAGGATCGCCTGGCGATCCACGAAGGCACCGAGGCGTGCATCCTGTTTTCGTCCGGCATGTCGGCCATCGCGACCACCCTGCTTGCCTATGCGCGCCCCGGCGACGTGGTGCTGCATTCGCAGCCGCTCTATGGCGGCACCGAAACGCTGCTGGTCGGGACGCTGTCGAAATTCGGCATCCAGACCGCTGCCTTCTCCGACGGCGTCGACGGCGAGGCGGTCCGCAAGGCCGCAGACGAGGCAACCGCCAAGGGCCGCGTTGCCGTCATCCTGATCGAAACCCCGTCCAACCCGACCAACACGCTGGTCGACATCGCCTTGATGGCGCAGGTGGCGTCCGAGATCGAGGCCAGGCAGGGCCACCGCCCGGTCGTCGTCTGCGACAACACGCTGCTCGGCCCGGTGTTTCAGCGCGCGACCGAGCATGGCGCGGATATTTCCGTCTACTCGCTGACCAAATATGTCGGCGGCCACTCCGACCTGATCGCTGGTGCTGCCCTCGGCACCAAGGCGATGACGCGCCCGGTCAAGGCGCTGCGTGGCGCCATCGGCACCCAGCTCGACCCGCATTCCTGCTGGATGCTGGGCCGCTCGCTCGAAACGCTGACGTTGCGCATGGAAAAAGCCAACGCCAACGCCGCGCTGGTGGCGCAATTCCTTGACGACCACGCCAAGGTGACGAAGGTGCACTATCTGCCGTTCCTCGATCCGGCTTCCGCAGCCGGCAAGGTGTTTGCAAAGCAATGCAGCGGCGCGGGTTCGACGTTCTCGTTCGACATCGCCGGCGGCGAGCCGGCAGCGTTCCGTTTCCTCAACGCGCTGCAGATCCTCAAGCTGGCGGTCAGCCTCGGCGGGACGGAATCGCTGGCGAGCCACCCGGCGTCGACCACGCATTCCGGCGTTCCGGTGGCGGTGCGCAATCGCATCGGCGTGCTCGACACCACCATCCGTCTGTCGATCGGCGTCGAGCATCCCGACGATCTGCTCGCCGATCTCGCGCAGGCGCTCTCGGCGGCCTGATTGGTGCTCAGCTGCCGCTCAGCGCCAGCCGGCGTCGCTCGTCTTCGCGAAATGCGGCGGGCGACATGCCGGCATGCTTGCGGAAGAACCGGCTGAAATAGGCCGGATCGGAAAAGCCGAGCGAATAGGCGATGCCCTGCACCGGCGTCGGCGTGAACACGAGGTCGCGCCGCGCGGCCTCGATCACATGCATGGCGATCAGCCCCAGCAGCGACAGGCCGGTCGCCTCGCGCGTCAGCCGGTTGAGGTGCGTCGTCGAAACGCCGAGCGCTTCGGCATAGAACTCGGCCGGCTTGAGGGTGCGGAAGTTGGCGGCGATCAGCGTCGTCAGCAGGTCGAGGCGATGGCGCTCCGGCCCCGACAGATGGCTCTCCGAATCGGTGTTGTCGGCGCGCGCCAGCCCGACGATCGCGCCGGTCACCAGCGGTTCGAGCAGCAGCAGCCGGCTGGACGCCCTGCCGTGCAGTTCGCCGTGCAGGCGCTTGATGCACTCCACCGCATAGATGGCATCGTCATCGTCGTCAGCCAGCGGCACGACGCGGGTTTGCGCGGTGAAGCTGGCGATATGCCGGTCGGCGGCGGCGAGCGAGCGCAGCCGGTCGCCCAGCGCCGTGATCACCAGCCCGTCGACATCGAACTCATAGGAGAAGCCGTGAATGGCGCCGGACGGGATGAACACGGCGCATGGCGCGCGCATCGGCGTCGTCCCATGCGGCTGGACGATCTCGCCGCTGCCGGCGGTGAGATAGAAAATCTGGAAGAACGCATCGTGGCGATGTTGCGCAATATGCCAATTGTGCAGGTGCGTGCGCACCGGGATCGTCTCGCTGTGAATCCAGAAGTCGCCGGACTCGCCTGATTTTTCACGATAAAGCCGGTATGTCGGGACAGGTTTGATCATCTGGGAGTCCGTTGGGGAATGTTCGGATTGTGCAAGTTTATGCGCGAAATGTCCATTGTTTCGCGGTCGGCGGCGGCTCTAGTATACAATTTCCATATCCAGCGATCTCGAGGAGGAGAAGCAAGATGCGAACGCAGGTGGCCATTATTGGCTCGGGTCCCTCGGGACTGCTTTTGGGCCAACTCCTGGCCGATGCCGGCATCGATACGGTCATTCTCGAGCGGGCGACGAAAGACTACGTTCTGGGCCGCATTCGCGCCGGCGTGCTGGAAGAAGGCATGGCCGACCTGCTCGACGAAGCCGGTGCCGGCGCGCGCATGCGCAGGGAAGGCCTGCCGCATGACGGGTTCGACCTTGCCTTTTCCGGCCGCCACCACCGCATCGACCTCCATGCGCTCACCGGCAAACGCGTCGTCGTCTACGGCCAGACCGAGGTGACGCGCGACCTGATGGATCGCCGCGAGGCCACCGGCGGGGTCACCGTTTACGAAGCGCAGAACGTCCAGCCACATGATTTCGACGGCGCATCGCCCTATGTCACCTATGACAAGGACGGCGTCACGCATCGCATCGACTGCGATTTCATCGCTGGTTGCGACGGATTTCACGGCCCATCGCGCAAGGCGGTCGAAGGCAAGGGACTGGAAACGTTCGAGCGCGTCTATCCGTTCGGCTGGCTCGGCATCGTCGCCGAGGTGCCGCCGGTGAGCCACGAGCTGGTCTATTGCAACCATCCGCGCGGTTTTGCGCTGTGCTCGATGCGCTCCAACACCCGCAGCCGCTACTACGTCCAGTGCGCGCTCGACGAAAAGGTCGAGGAATGGTCGGACGACCGGTTCTGGGACGAGCTGCGTCGTCGCCTGCCAGCGGAAACGGCGGAGGCGATCACGGCCGGGCCGTCGATCGAGAAGTCGATTGCACCGCTGCGCTCCTTCGTTGCCGAGCCGATGCGGTTCGGTCGCCTGTTCCTGGTTGGCGATGCCGCCCATATCGTGCCGCCGACCGGCGCCAAGGGGCTCAACCTTGCCGCCAGCGACGTGCGCTATCTGTTTGATGGCTTGCGCGAGTACTATGGCGAAAAATCCGAAGCCGGGATCGACGGCTATTCCGAGCGCGCCTTGCGGCGGGTGTGGAAAGCCGAGCGGTTTTCGTGGTGGATGACCAACACGATGCACCGTTTCCCGGATGCGGGACCGTTCGGGCAGCGGATGCAGGAAGCTGAACTCGACTATCTGTCGGGCTCGGTGGCGGCGCAGACCTCGCTGGCGGAAAATTATGTCGGCCTGCCGTACTGACGCGGCAAACCGGAGAGAGTGATGACCGAAAAGACCAAACGTTACGAACAGGGCATGGCGACGCGCCGCACGGTGCTGGGCGATGCCCATGTCGACCGCGCCGAGGCGGCCAAGACCGCCTTTGACGAACCGTACCAGGACCTGATCACCGAATCCGCCTGGGCCCATGTGTGGTCGCGCGACACCATCAGCAAGCGCGAGCGCTCGATGATTACGCTGGCGCTGCTGGCGGCACTGGGCAATTACGAGGAAGTGGCAATGCACACCCGCGCGACCGCCAACACCGGCGCGTCGCGCGATGACATCATGGAAGCGATGCTGCACGTGGCGATCTACGCCGGCGTGCCGCGCGCCAATCATGCAATCAAGATCGTCAAGCAGACGCTCGACGAAATGGACAAGGAGAAGGGTCAATGAGCGAGGGTAACCTCTCCAACCGCAGGCCGGAGACGGGCGCGTTCTTCCAGCGCGACCTCGAATGGCATCCGAAAGCCTACACGCCGGGCTACAAGACCTCCGTCTTGCGCTCGCCGCAGAAGGCGCTGCTGTCGCTGGACGGCACCATTTCCGAGATCACCGGGCCGCGCTTCGGCCACAACATCATCGGCGAACTCGACAACGACCTGATTCACAATTTCGCCCGTCCCGGCGAAAGCGCCATCGGTCCGCGCATCATCGTCTACGGCCGTGTCGTTGACGAGCGTGGCAAGGGCGTTCCCGGCGCGCTGCTCGAATACTGGCAGGCCAATGCCGGCGGTCGCTACCGCCACCGCAAGGAAGGCTATCAGGCAGCACTCGACCCGAATTTCGGCGGTTGCGGCCGCTCGATCACCGACGAGGACGGCAATTACTTCTTCCGCACCATTCAGCCCGGACCGTATCCGTGGCCGAACGGTCCCAACGACTGGCGTCCGGCGCATATCCACTTCTCGGTGTTCGGCAGCGGTTTTGCGCAGCGTCTGATCACCCAGATGTATTTCGATGGCGACCCGATGATCCCGCTGTGCCCGATCGTGCGCACGCTTGCCGATCCGCAGGCTGCCGCCGCACTCACCGCAACGCTCGACATGCAGGCCACCACGCCGATGGACAGCCGCGCCTACAAGTTCGACATCGTGCTGCGTGGCCGTCGTTCCACCTTCTTCGAGAACCGTCGCGAAGGAAACTGATCCATGTCCCAGTCTCTCAACCGTCTCAAGGAAAGCCCGTCGCAGACCGCTGGTCCCTACGTCCATATCGGCCTGACGCCGAATTTCGCCGAGATCACCGGCGTCTATCCGGACGACCTCGGCACCTCGATGGTCAACGACAAGACTAAGGGTGAGCGCATCACCATCACCGGCCGTGTGCTCGACGGCACCGGCACGCCGCTGAAGGACGCGCTGGTCGAAATCTGGCAGGCGGACGCCGACGGTCTCTACAATTCGCCGTCGGAAGTGCGTGGCTCCGCCGATGCCAACTTCACCGGCTGGGGTCGTTGCCCCTCCGGCATGGACGACGGCGTCTTCCGTTTCGACACCATCAAGCCGGGCCGGGTGCCGTACCCGGATGGCCGCAGGCAAGCGCCGCACGTCACCTTGTGGATCGTGGCGCGCGGCATCAATATCGGCCTGCAGACGCGGCTGTACTTCCCGGACGAGGAAGCGGCCAACGCGGAAGACCCGATCCTCGGACGCGTCGAGCACCGTGTGCGCGTGGCGACGTTGATTGCGCAGAAGGTCGAGGGCGGCTACAGCTTTGACATCCATCTTCAGGGTGACAAAGAGACCGTTTTCTTCGACATCTGAGCCGAGAAACCCGTGACCGTATCCCCGTTTGACCATCCCGTGCTTGGCGGCCTTCTCGGAGACGAGGAGGTCGCTGCGTCGTTCACTGCCAAGGCGGAGCTCGACGCGATGCTTGCCTTCGAGATCGCGCTGGCCGAAGCGGAAGCCGAGGTCGGGGTGATCCCACGCGAGGCGGGGGCGGGGATTGCAGAGCGGTTGCGGACATTTGCGCCCGACATTGCCGGCTTGCGGCAGGGCGTCGCGCAGGACGGCGTGCTGGTGCCGGAACTGGTCAAGCAATTGCGCCGCGCGGTCGGCGAGGCACACGCACCGTATGTGCATTTCGGCGCGACCAGCCAGGATGTCGTCGACACCGGGCTGGCGCTGCGGCTTGGCGCGGTGCTGGACACCCTCGACGCCCGTCTTGCCGCCGTTGTCGGTCTGCTTGGCGAACTCGACGCACGCGATGGCGACATCGAAACCATGGCGCACACCCGCATGCAGGCGGCGATCCCGGTGCCTGCGTCGCGCAAGATCGCCAGTTGGCGCGAGCCGCTGGAGCGCCATCGCCAGCGCTTGGCCGCAGTGCGCGACGAGGTGGTCGTGCTTAGCTTCGGGGGTGCTGCCGGAACATTGGAAAAGCTGGGCGCCAACGCTGACGCCGTGACGGCAGCGCTGGCCCGGCGATTGTCGCTGCGCGCCGTGCCGCGCCCGCGCCACAGCGAACGCGACGGCATCGTGGCATTTGCCTCGTTCCTGTCGCTGGTCACCGGCAGCCTCGGCAAGATGGGGCAGGACGTCGCCCTTCTGGCGCAAAACGAGGTCGGCGAGGTCAAGCTCGCCTCGGGCGGCGGTTCCTCGGCCATGCCGCACAAGGTCAACCCGGTGGGGGCCGAAACGCTGGTGACGCTGGCGCGCTTCAACGCGACGCTGGTGTCCGGCATGCACCAGTCTCTGGTGCACGAAAACGAACGTTCGGGTGCCGCCTGGACGCTCGAATGGCTGTTGCTGCCGCAAATGATCGTCGCTGCAGGCACCGCGTTGAAAACTGCCGACGCAGTGCTGCGCTCGCTGTCGTTCGTCCGGCGCTGACACCAGCCGTCCTGTGCCGTTGCGTCATCGTGACCAAACCCGAAAATCAGTGCCTGCTGACGCGGCGTTAACCCGCGTTTAACTGCGGATTCACTAGTCCGGGCACAGGGGGCGATCTCTTCCAAGGCTTTTCTATCCCAGTGTTCAGTCCGCTCGTTGGCGGGCTGTCGACGGACTCGTCGATTCCTCTGGAGACAGGTTGCTGAACGATTCAGGCCGCCGGCAACTGAGGGTAAACTCGATGAAAATTGGCACTAAGATCTACGCGATCGTCGCCCTGATGGGGCTTGTCGCTGTCGCGATCGCCGGCATGAACGCCTACACGAAGTCGCAATATAACAGCCAGCTGCACACGCTGGACAGTGCATCCTACCGCGCCCGTCTCGGCGAGCGTCTCAACCGTCTCGTCACCGCGGTGGTGATGGATTCGCGCGGCATCTACGGGGCCAAGAATACGCAAGACGCAAAGCAGTTTGCCGACGGCGTCATCCGTCATCTCGACGACATTGACACCTTGTTCGCCGAGTGGCGACCTCTGGTTCGCGCCGACGGTGCGCGCACGTTCGACGCTTTGGTGACACGTGCGGCCGAATTCAGGAAGTTCCGTACCGAAACCGTGCGTCTCGGGCTTGAAGTGAGCCCAGCGGCTGCCAATGAACAGGGCAATACCGAGGCCAACCGCGCCAACCGCAAGAGCCTGCAGGAAGATATCGATACGGTTGTGACGAACAACCAGAAGATTTTGCAAGACGTCAAGGCCGGCGTCGACGCCTTCGATACGCGCGTCACCCTGGTGGTCAGCGCTGTGGTGCTGATCGGCCTGGCTCTGGGCGTCGGTTCCGCCGCCTATATCGCAACGACGCAGCTGAGCCGGCCGATCCGCCAGCTGACCGACGCGATGAAGCTGCTGGCCGACGGCAAGCTCGACACCGACATTCCCTTTGCCGACCGCAAGGACGAAATCGGCGAGATGGCAGCGGCTGTCGAGGTGTTCAAGACCAACGGCATCAAGGTGCGCGAGCTGAATGCGCACGAAGCCGTGCTGCATGCCAAGAGCGCCGATCTTCAGACCAGCATTGCCGAAGTCGTCGCCAGCGCCGTGCAGGGCAATTTCGAGCGCCGCATCACCAAGGAATACCAGGATCCCGACCTCGACCGCTTCGCGGCAAGCGTCAACGAACTGGTTGCCAGCGTTGATGGCGGCATCGCCGAGGTTCGCCGCGTCATCGCCAGCCTTGCGGACGGCGACCTGACGCAGACCATGGAAGGTTCGTTCCAGGGTGCGTTCGGCGAGCTGCAGCGCAACATGAACATGACGATGACGACCTTGCGCAACGCCATGAACGACGTGCGCATCACGTCGGACACGATCGGCTCCAACACGGTCGAACTGCGCTCGGCTGCCGACGACCTGTCGCGCCGCACCGAGCAGCAGGCTGCCTCGCTCGAGGAAACGTCGGCTGCCCTCGACCAGATCACCGCGACGGTCAAGGAATCGACCGACCGCGCGCTGGAAGCAAGCCGCATGGTCGACGAGGCACGTCGCTCCACCGAGGAATCGACGCGAGTTGTGGCGGAAGCTGTCAGTGCGATGAGCCGGATCGAGCAGGCGTCGGGCGAGATCAGCCAGATCATCAGCCTGATCGACGAAATCGCGTTCCAGACCAACCTGCTGGCGCTCAATGCCGGTGTCGAAGCCGCACGTGCGGGCGATGCCGGACGCGGGTTTGCCGTCGTGGCCCAGGAAGTGCGCGAGCTCGCCCAGCGTTCCGCCGCCGCTGCCAAGGACATCAAGGAACTGATCACCAAGTCGGGCCAGGAAGTGTCGACCGGCGTGCGTCTGGTCACCGCGACCGGGCAGGCGCTGGACACGATCCAGAACCACGTCGTGCACATCAACGAGCACGTCCATTCGATCGCGCGCGCCGCTGACGAGCAGTCGACCGGCCTGACCGAGATCAACACCGCGATGAACCAGATGGATCAGGTCACGCAGCGCAACGCGGCGATGGTTGAGGAGACGACGGCAGCGACGCATCGCCTGTCGAACGAATCGTCCAACCTCACCCAGCTGATTTCGCAGTTCAAGGTTGAGAACGGCCGCGGCCAGCGCAGCGCGCCGGTCCAGTCCCCGGCACGCGCGCTCAATGAGCGCGTTGCCACCGCGTTCCGCAACGCCAGCTGAGCCTTCGCGGGGGTGATGAATTGGAAAGGGCGGTCGCAATGCGGCCGCCCTTTCTGCATCTGGGGGTGGGGTTAGATCGCGTTCATCGTCAGCAGCTCGTAGGCGGCGACCTGTTCGTCGTTCTGGTTGTAGACGCCGACATCCCAGCGCACTTCGCCATACTCGTCATTGCGACGGGTCTTGTGCTTGGCGGTCAACCGCACTTTCAGGCTGTCGCCGGGCGAAACCGGCTTCATGAAGCGCAGATTGTCGAGGCCGTAATTGGCCAGCACCGGGCCGGGGGCCGGATCGACGAACAACCCTGCCGCAAACGACAGGATCAGATAGCCATGCGCGACGCGGCCGGGGAAGAACGGGTTGGCCTTGGCGGCTTCCTCGTCCATGTGGGCATAGAAGGTGTCGCCGGTAAAATTGGCGAAATGCTCGATGTCGGCGAGTGTCACTTCGCGGCTCGCGGTCCACAACGTGTGGCCGAGGTCGAGCTCTGAAAATCGCATGCGGAACGGGTGACGTTCCTTCTCTGCAATGTGTGAACCTGCGACCCAGCTCTTGGTGATGCCACTCATCAAATCCGGGCTGGCCTGAATCGCGGTGCGCTGCATGTAGTGCAGGACGCCGCGAATGCCGCCCATTTCCTCGCCGCCACCGGCGCGACCCGGTCCGCCATGGATCATGTGGGGCAGGGGCGAGCCGTGGCCGGTCGCTTCCTTGCCGGTGTCGCGGTTGGCGAAATACAGCCGTCCATGATAGGCGCCCGACGCTTCGACCATCTGGCGCGCGACCGCGGGATCATGCGTGAACACCGACGCCACCAGCGAGCCGCCACCGCGATTGGCAAGGTTTGCCGCATGCGCGAGGTCGCGATAGCCCATGACCGTCGACACCGGGCCGAAGGCCTCGACCGCGTGGACGTGCTCGGCGCTGTCGGGATCGTCGCAGGCAAACAGCAGCGGCGA
>JBEBXE010000081.1:0-11259 GCA_040391705.1 Aerobium aerolatum | reverse complement strand
CGCCAGCTGGTGGCGCTCAAGACTGACGGCGGCACCGGGGCGATCGATCAGATGGTGGCGGCCGAATTCATGACGTCGCACTACGATGCGCATGTACGCGGCCTCGTCAGCGGTTTGCAGCACAAGCTGGGCGTGATGATCGACGCAATCGAGCGCGAATTCGGCGCGTCGGTCGAGGTAGTGAGGCCGCAAGGCGGCATCTTCGTCTGGCTCCGCTTTCCCGACGATTTTGACGTGCGCCGCCTGACCGCGCCGGCCGAAAAACGTGGCGTGGTGTTCAACGCCGGGCCGGATTGGGCGTGCGATGCGGACGGGGCAAAGAACCTGATGCGCCTGTGCTTCTCGCTGCCGAGCGAGGCGGAAATTCGCGACGGTGTTGCCGAACTGGCGGCGGTTTGTCACGAGGTCGCGGGCTTTCCGCTGCAGAGCGCCAACATTTCACGCACATGAGCAAGTGGCCAGCATGGCGCAGACACGCAGTACCGAACGCAGGCTGAAACGCGCGCTGGCGCTGGATGATTTCGAGGCGATGGCGCGCGGCTACCTGCCGCGTCCGATCTTCGGCTATATCTCAGGCGGATCGGAAACCGAGACGTCGCTGCGCGACAACCGGACGGCATTTTCCGAGTGGGCGCTGTTGCCGGATACGCTGGTGGACGTCTCCGCCCGCAGCCAGAAACGGGTTCTGTTCGGCACCGAATATGCCTCGCCGTTCGGCATTTCGCCGGTCGGGTTCAGCGCTTTGTCGGCCTATCGCGGCGATCTGGTGATGGCCGGGGCTGCGGCGCAGGCCGGCATTCCGATGATCATGAGCGGGGCGTCGCTGATCCCGATGGAGGCGGTGCACAAGGCTGCGCCCGGCACCTGGTTTCAGGCCTATCTGCCCGGCGACACCGCGTTCATCGACGGCATGATCGAGCGCATCGAGCGGGCAGGGTTCGAGACATTGGTGGTCACCGTGGACATGCCGGTGGTGTCGAACCGTGAAAACAACGTCCGCAACGGCTTTTCCGCGCCGTTGAAGCCCAACTTGAGATTGGCGTGGGACGGATTGATGCGGCCGCGCTGGACGGTGGGGACGTTCCTGCGCACGATTTTCCAACACGGCATGCCGCATTTCGAAAATTCGACGGTGCAGCGTGGTCTTCCCATTGTCGCCCGCAACGTCGCGCACGCTTTGCCGGCGCGGGACCGGCTGAACTGGGACCATATCCGCCATATCCGGGCGCGCTGGAAAGGCCGGCTGGTGCTGAAGGGCATCCTGACGGTCGCTGATGCGCTGGCCGCGCGCGATGTCGGCGTTGATGGCATCATCGTGTCTAACCATGGCGGACGCCAGCTCGACTGCGTGCCGTCACCGCTGCGGGTGCTGCCGGCGATAGCGCGTGCCATCGATGGTGCGATCCCGGTGATGTTCGACAGCGGCATCCGGCGCGGCACCGATGTGCTGAAGGCTTTCGCACTGGGCGCGGATTTTGTATTCCTCGGCCGCCCTTTCATCTATGCAGCGGCAGTCGCGGGACAGGCCGGCGTGCTGCATGCAAGCCGGTTGCTGGCGGAAGAGATCGACCGCGACATGGCATTGATGGGCATCCAGAGGCTTTCCGAGATGACGCGAAAGCATCTGGTCCGCAGGGAAGCTGGCACGGGTTGTGACGCACATGGGTGAGTTCGACTACATCATTATCGGGGCCGGATCGGCTGGCTGCGTGGTGGCGGAGCGCCTGTCGGAAGACGGCGGTGCCACGGTGCTGGTGGTCGAGGCCGGCGGCAGCGACCAACGGTTTTCGATCCGGATGCCGCTGGGCTATGCCAAGTGTTTCACCGATCCGACCGTCAACTGGAACTATCAGCCGGAGCCCGATCCGGGGCTGGCGGGGCGGGTCAACCACTGGCCGCGCGGCAAGGTGCTGGGCGGGTCGAGCTCGATCAACGCGCTGGTGTGGATGCGTGGCCATGCCGGCGATTTCGATGATTGGCGCGACGCCGGCAATGTCGGCTGGGGCTACGCCGACGTGCTGCCGGCTTTCCGCGCGCTGGAAGACAACGAGGCTGGCGCTGACGACTGGCGTTCGACCGGCGGACCCGTGCACATCGCCGATGTCAGCCGCAAGGTGCATCCGCTGACGCAGCGCTTTATCGAGGCGGGCGTCGAACTCGGCCTGCCGCATAATCGCGATTTCAATGGCGCGGATCAGGAAGGCGTCGGCATTTTCCAGCAGAACGTGTCGCATGGCCGGCGCGTCTCTGCCGCCGATGCGTTTCTGCGCCCGGCGATGCAGCGGCCGAATTTGTCGATCATGACCGACACCACGGTGACGCGGATCGTCGTTGAAAACGGCGAGGCGACGGGCATCGAGGTCGTCCGGGGCGGGACGGGCGAACAGCGCACCGTGCTGCGCGCGCGCCGCGAAGTGATCGTGTGCGCCGGGTCGATTGCCTCGCCGCAGCTGCTGCAATTGTCGGGCATCGGCGCGGGCGCGCATCTCAATAGCCTCGGCATCCCGGTGGTGGTCGACAACGGCAATGTCGGCGCCAATCTGCAGGACCACCAGAGCCTCAATTATGCCTGGCGCTCGACCGTGCCGACGCTCAACCATCTGCTGGGAACCTGGTGGGGCAAGGGGCTGATCGGCGCACGCTATCTGCTGACCCATACCGGGCCGCTGTCGATGAGCGTCAATCAGGCCGGCGGGTTCCTGAAGACCGATCCGGCGCTGGCGCGGCCCAACATGCAGATCTATTTCCAGGCCAGCTCGGCCGTGCCGCCGCGTCCCGGTGGCACGGCGGTGCGGCAGATCGATCCCTGGCACGGCTTTGCCATGGGCATCTCCAATTGCCGTCCGCGCAGCAAAGGCGAGATCGTCATCACCACGCCGGACGCGGCGCAACGGCCGCGCATCACCGTCAACGCGCTGTCGCATGACGACGACGTCGCCGACATGCTCGACGGGGTCCGTTTCCTGCGCAAGATGGCGGCGACCAAGGCGCTTGCGCCCTATGCGGCGGAGGAAATGCGGCCCGGTCCGGCGGTGACGTCCGACGATGCGCTGATCGCCGATATTCGCCAGCGTTCCGGCACGGTCTTTCATCCCGTCTCGACCTGCCGGATGGCACCGGACCTGACGGGCGGTGTCGTCTCGCCGGAGCTGGCGGTGCACGGCGTGGCGCGGCTGCGGGTGATCGACGCCTCGGTGTTTCCGTCGATCATTTCGGGCAATACCAATGCGGCGACGATGATGATCGGCTGGAAGGGTGCGGAGATGATCAAGCGCCACTGGCGCTGATCGTCACGGCAGGATGGTTGCCCGCAGCATGTCGCTGACGCCGGTGATGTAGCGGTCGATGCCGATGCCGCGCCGGCGGTATTTCGACCGCTTGATGTACCAGTCCTGCAGCAACGGCTTGACCAGAGACGCCAGCAGCGCGGTGTCGGTAACGTCGAACTGCGCTGACCGGTTGCCCTGTTCGAGGATGTCTTCGATGATGCCCTCGATCAGGCGTTCGCTTTCCACCGCTGCTTTTCGCGCGGCCTTCGGGAACGACTTGGCCTCCATATAGGCGAAGACGAACCATGGCTGCATCACTTCGGTGAGGCGGATATGGGTGTCGACGACCCACAGCAGATGGGCCAGCGGATCGGCGACGACCTCGTCGGGCGCTTGCGCCATCACGTCGCGCACCACGGCGTCGACTTCGTCCAGCACCATCACCAGCAAGGTTTCCTTGCTGTCGAAGTAGGAATACAGCCCGCCCATGCTGAGCCCGGACGCCTCGGCCAGATCGCGCAGCGAGGTGGCGTGGAAGCCCTGCTGGGTGGACAGCGTCAGGAACGCCTCGACGATCTTGACGAGGTTGCCGATGGCGATTTGGGGTTTCTTGACGCGGATCTGCTCAGCGCGGCGCTCGAAGATGCGCGCGCAGAGGAACTCTGAAGTGTAGCGAGTGACCAACCGTCCCCGAGCGCTTGCCGTCACGATGTTTCTCCATGCGTGCCCAGTGTTCCCACATGGGTGAGTTCCTACAGGGGTGAGGGCTGCCGTTCAACGGCATGCTTGCACAATTCAGGATACCATATATATAGCGAGCATTCGCTCGTTTTTTTGGAGGAAATGCCCATGACGACTCGCACCTGCCTTGTGACCGGGGCTTCGTCGGGATTGGGGGCGCATTTCGCTCGGATGATGGCCAAGCAGGGCTTTGCCGTCGTGGTCGCGGCACGCCGTCTCGAGGCGCTGGAAGCGCTGAAAGCCGAGATCGAAGCCGCCGGCGGCGTTGCTGTCGCGGTGCGCATGGATGTCTCCGACGCCGGTTCCGTCGATGCCGCGTTCGCGGAACTGGACGGGCTCGGACAGCGGATCGACGTCGTCATCAACAATGCCGGCATTTCCGATTCCAAGCCGGCGCTGGAAACCTCGGCCGACGACTGGGACCGTGTCGTCGACACCAATCTGCGCGGCGTGTTTCTGGTGGCGCAGGCGGCGGCGCGGCGGATGCGGCAGGACAAGCGCGGCGGTGCGATCGTCAACGTCGCCTCGATCCTCGGCCATCGCGTTGCGGGCAATCTCGTCAGCTACGCCGCCAGCAAGGCCGGCGTGGTGCGCATGACCGAAGCGCTGGCGCTGGAGTGGGCGCGGTTCGGCATTCGCGTCAACGCGCTGTGCCCCGGCTATATCGAAACCGATATCAATCGCGAATTTTTCGACACCGAACCGGGGCAGGCGCTGATCCGGCGCATCCCGCAGCGGCGTCTCGGCCAGGCCGAAGACCTCGACGGCGCGCTGCTGCTGCTGGCCTCGGATGCAGGACGTTACATCACCGGCGCATCGCTGGCCGTCGACGGCGGCCATCTCGTGTCGAGCCTTTAAGCGCCGCACATCAAGACGATTTCAGGGAGAAAACCATGGATTTCACCATTTCGCCGCGCCTCGAAGAGTATCGCGCGCGCATCGCCGCCTTCGTCGAGGACAAGATCATTCCGCTGGAAAGCGACCGGTCGAACTACGACGCGCATGAAAACATCCGGCTGGATATCGCCGACGATCTGCGCGCGCAGGCGCGCGCCGAAGGCTTGTGGTGCCTGCAGCTGAAGCAGGAAACCGGCGGGCAGGGCCTGGACAAGGCCGGTATGGCGGTCTGCTACGAAGCGATGAACCGCTCGATCTTCGGGCCGGTGATCTTCAACTCGGCAGCCCCCGACGACGGCAACATGATGCTGCTGGAGAAGGTCGGCACCGAGGCGCAGAAAGAGCGCTGGCTCAAGCCGATCGTCGACGGTTCGGTGCGCTCGGCGTTCGCGATGACCGAGCCTGCGCCCGGCGGCGGGTCGGACCCGTCGATGATCCAGACCAAGGCCGAAAAGCGTGGCGACACATACGTCATCACCGGCCGCAAATGGTTCATCACCGGGGCGGAAGAAGCCAAGCATTTCATCCTGATGGCGAAGACCTCTGACGATCCGCGCAAGGGGCTGACCGCGTTCCTGTTTGACCGCGACCAGCCGGGCTGGCGCATCGAACGCCGCATCGAGATCATGGGTCCCGAGGAACATGGCGGCCATTGCGAACTGATCTTTGACGGCCTCGAAGTCCACGAAGACAACGTGCTGATGAATGTCGGCGACGGCCTGAAGGCCACGCAAATCCGGCTCGGGCCTGCACGGCTGACCCACTGCATGCGCTGGCTCGGCCTGTCGAAGCGCTGCGTCGAGATTGCGCGCATCTATGCTGCCGGGCGCACCGGCTTCGGCGTGCGTCTGGCCGACCGCGAGTCGATCCAGATGATGCTGGGCGATCTGGCGCTGAAGATCGAGATCGGCCGGTTGCTGGTGATGAAGGCGGCATGGGCGCTCGACCAGGGCTCGTTCGCGCGCAAGGAAGTGTCGATGGCCAAGGTGCATGTCGCCAATCTGCTGCATCAGGCAGCCGACACGGCGTTGCAGATCAACGGCGCGCGCGGCTATTCGAAGGACACGGTGATCGAGTGGATCTACCGCTATGCCCGCCAGGCGCGTCTCGTCGACGGCGCTGACGAGGTGCACAAGATGGTGCTCAACAACCATCTGAACGCTGAAGAGAACGATTTCTGGCAGTGGCAGGTAGCGAAGAATGGCTGAGATATCGGCGCCCGCCGCCATTGCGGAGTTTTCGGTCGAGCGCTTGCATGCGTTTCTCGACGCTGCGTTTGGCAAGGGCGCGCTCGATGTCCAGCGCATCGGAGGTGGGCAGTCGAACCCCACCTTCTTTGTCGATCATGGCGAGCGCCGGATGGTGCTGCGCAAGAAGCCGGCGGGCGAAATCCTGCCCGGCGCGCACGCCATCGAGCGCGAGTTTCGCGTGCTGAAGGCGCTGGAAGGCACCGACGTTCCGGTACCCGAAGCCTTGCTGCTGCATGAGGCCGATGACGTCGTCGGGACGCCGTTCTACCTGATGGAGCGGGTCGAAGGCCGGGTGTTTCATGACTGTTCGCTGGCAGAGGCCGCACCGGAGGAACGCAAGGCGCTCTACGTCGCCATGGCGGACGCAATGGCGAAGATGCACGCGGTTGCGCCTGAAACGATTGGCCTCGGCGACTACGGCAGGCCCGGTAATTACTTCGAGCGCCAGATCAAGCGCTGGACGCGCCAATATGCGGAATCGCCCGGCAAACGCATCGCCGCGCTGGACGAGGTGATCGTCTGGCTGCACGAAAACCAGCCGGCCGATGACGGCCGGGTGTCGATCGCGCATGGCGATTTCCGGCTCGGCAACATGCTGTTCCACCCGACGAAACCGGAGGTGGTGGCAATCCTCGACTGGGAGCTGTCGACGCTCGGGCATCCGCTGGCCGATCTCGGCTTCTGCTGCATGCCGTGGAACAGTGCGCCGGACGAGTATGGCGGCATTCTCGGGCTGGACCGGGCCGCACTTCAGCTGCCGGAGAAGGCGGAGTTTCTCGAGGCGTATTATCGCGCCGCGATTCCGACGGCGCCGCTGCTGGCGTTTCACGAGGTGTTTGCGCTGTTCCGCTTTGCCGTCATCTTCGTCGGCATCGCCGATCGCGCCCGGGCAGGCAACGCGGCGTCGGCCGACGCGGAAAGGGTCGGGCCGCTGGCGGAGAAATTTGCGGCACGGGCGCTGCAACGGGCGCAATAGCTGCAGCTCTGCTTTTCAGGGTGAAAGATGTTGCGCGTTGACGGGACGTGTAGACTAATCGTGCGTGTCATGGCTAGAAAGGTTGTACCTGCACTTGCCATGCTCTGCTCGAGGAATGCCTGACCATGACTGCGCTACCTGATCTCGCCGCCATCGAAGCCCGTGACGCTGCCGACCCGTTGGGCCATTTTCGCGACCGCTTCGTGCTGCCGGAGGGCCTGATCTATCTCGACGGCAATTCGCTGGGCGCAGCCTCGCCGGGCGCGTTCGTCGAACTCGAGCATGCGGCGCGCATCGAGTGGGGCGAGGACCTGATCCGCAGCTGGAACACGGCCGGCTGGTTCGACCTGCCGGTGGTGCTGGGCGACCGTCTCGGCAGACTGGTTGGGGCCGCTGCCGGGCAGATCGTCGTGGCCGACTCGACGTCGATCAATATTTACAAGGCGCTGCATGCCGCCATGAGCCTGCGGCCGGACCGCAAGGTCATCGTTGCCGAAGGCGGCAGCTTTCCGACCGACCTCTACATGGCCGAAGGCGTGGTCTCGACGATCCCCGGCGCGTCGCTGCGGCTGGAAGGCGTCGACGGACCACGTCTGGACGACCTGATCGACGACAGCGTCGCCGTCGTGCTGGTCAACCACGTCAACTACAAGACCGGCGAACTGCGCGACATGGCGGCGGTGACCAAACGGGCGCACGACGCCGGCGCGGTGGTGGTCTGGGACCTCTGTCACACGGTCGGCGCGCTGCCGATCGAACTCGACGCGGCCAATGCCGACTTTGCCGTCGGCTGCACCTACAAATATCTCAATGGCGGCCCCGGCGCGCCGGCATTCATCTACGTCGCCGCGCGGCATCTTGGCAAAGCGACCCAGCCGCTGAGCGGCTGGTGGGCGCATGCGCGGCCGTTTGCGATGGAGCCCGGCTTTGCCCCGGACGCCGGCATCCGCCAGTTCCAGTGCGGCACGCAATGCATGCTGTCGATGCGGGCGCTGAAGGGCGCGCTCGACATCTGGGACGACGTCGACCTCCACGCCGTGCGCACCAAGAGCGTGGCGCTGACGGAGTTGTTCATTGAGCTGGTCGAGGGCAAATGCGCCGGTCTCGGCCTGACGCTGGAAAGCCCGCGCGACAGCGTCAGGCGCGGCAGCCAGGTGGCGTTTCACCACGACAATGCCTACGCGGTGATGCAGGCGCTGATCGAGCGCAACGTCATCGGCGATTTCCGTGCCCCCGCAACGCTGCGCTTCGGCTTCACGCCGCTCTATATCGGCTATCGTGAAGTGTGGGAGGCGGCTTCGATCCTCGAAGAGGTTCTGCGCACAGAGGTCTGGAAAGACAGCCGCCTCTCTGTCCGCACCGCCGTTACCTGACACCCCAGTCGGTTTTTCGTTCTACAACGCCAAGTTGCCATCTTGAAAAGGGTGGCAACCTGGTCGTGCGCGTCGAAATTTCTCTGATGACAAATGGTTAATAGAGTGTTTACCTAAGGTCAGGGGTCGCATTTGTTTGTGGGGCGGTAGTAAACCGGCTTATCATGGTTATGCGCGGGGTGAGTTATTTTACGAATCCTGTTTTCCCGGACGGCAAAGCTTGCGAAGACGGTTTCGCGAGGCAGCTTAAACTTCGTTTGCCGGAAGGTTCGCGCAGGGTTTCGTTTCAGTCGGGCCTTCCGCTGGTGTTGCGGGACGCCGAGCCGGCGCTGCCGGTCGATCATCGCGGGTTGCGGCTGCAACTGATCGTCAAGCGCCTGCTCGACATTGTTCTCAGTGTCGTTGCCCTGCTGGTGCTGGCGCCGTTCCTGCTGCTGGTCGCGGTGCGTATTCGCTGGGACAGTCCCGGTCCGGCATTGTTCCGGCAGACGCGCGAAGGGCTCGAAGGGCAGGCGATCGAGATCGTCAAGTTTCGCTCGATGTACAGCTGTTTTGCCGATCTGTCGGGGCGGGCGCAGGCAACGCATAACGATCCGCGCATCACATCGGTCGGGCGTGGCCTTCGGCGCAAGAGCATCGATGAACTGCCGCAACTGATCGGCGTGCTCAAAGGCGAGATGTCGCTGGTTGGCCCGCGCCCGCACGCATTCGGGATGCTGGCGGGCGGCATGCGCTACGACCAGCTCGTGCCGTATTACGCGGCGCGGCATCGGCAGATGAAGCCGGGCATGACCGGATGGGCGCAGGTCAACGGTTTGCGCGGCACCACCGACGACCCGCATCTGGCGCGCCTGCGCATCGACCACGACCTTGCCTACATCCAGAATTTCTCGCTGTGGCTGGATCTCCGGATTCTGCTGCGCACGCTACGGCAGGAGATTTTCTGCGGATCGGGCGAATAGGCGCATCGAACTCGGGGGAGCAATTGCGCATGCGCGTTGCAATTATCGGTTCAGGTTATGTCGGTCTGGTCAGCGGCGCGTGCCTTGCTGATTTCGGCCATGTCGTCACCTGCGCCGACCTCGATGCGCCGAAGATCGCGGCGCTGAAACGCGGCGTGGTGCCGATTTACGAGCCCGGCCTGAAAGACCTTGTCGCCCACACCATGGCCACTGGGCGGCTGGTGTTTTCGACCGATGTGACGGCGGCGGTGGCGGACGCCGATGTGGTGTTCATTGCGGTGGGAACGCCATCGCGGCGCGGCGACGGCCACGCCGATCTCGTCTATGTCACCAACGCCGCCGAAATGATCGGCCGGGCGATCCGTGGATTTACGGTCGTCGTCACCAAATCGACGGTGCCGGTCGGAACCAGCGATGACGTCGCCCGCACCCTTGCCCGCGTCAACCCGCTGGCGGATTTTGCTGTCGTCTCCAACCCGGAATTCTTGCGCGAAGGCGCGGCGATCGAGGATTTTCGGCGGCCGGATCGGATCGTCGTCGGCGTCGAAGACGACCGCGCGCGGCAGGTGATGGAGGAGGTGTACCGCCCGCTGCAGCTCCATCAGGAGCAGCTGGTGTTTACCGGACGGCGCACGGCGGAGCTGATCAAATATGCCGCGAACGCCTTTCTGGCGATGAAGATCACCTTCATCAACGAGATCGCTGATCTGTGCGAAAAAGTCGGCGGCGACGTTCAGGAGGTGGCGCGCGGCATCGGGCTCGACACGCGCATCGGCGACAAGTTCCTCAATGCTGGGCCGGGCTATGGCGGCAGCTGTTTTCCAAAGGACACGCTGGCGCTGCTGAAGACGGCGCAGGACCACGACGTGAAGCTGCGGCTGATCGAGGCGACGGTGGCGGCCAATGAGGCGCGTAAACGCGCCATGGGCCGCAAGGTGATTGCGGCGTGCGGCGGCTCGGTGCGCGGCAAGACTGTTGGCGTGCTGGGCCTGACGTTCAAGCCCGACACCGACGACATGCGCGATGCGCCGTCGCTGGCGATCCTGCAGACGCTGCTCGATCATGGTGCGCGCATCCGCGCCTACGATCCGGAAGGCATGGCGGCTACGCGCTCACTGATCGACGGGATCGACTATGGCAGCGACGCCTATGCGGTGGCGAAGGACGCCGACTGTCTGGTGATCGTCACTGCGTGGAGTCAGTTTCGCGCGCTTGATCTGGCGCGCATCTGCGCCTCGATGCGCGCCCCGCTGCTGGTAGACCTGCGAAACGTCTACCGCCCCGACAAGGTTGCGCGCGCCGGCCTGGCCTACACCAGTGTCGGACGCGGTGCGGTGCTGAGCCAGTGGGACCAACTGGACGCGGCGGAATGAGGTTTTTCATCACCGGTGCGGCAGGGTTTATCGGGTTTCACCTCGCGCGGCGGCTGCTCGACGACGGCCATGATGTCTTCGGCCTCGACGGCATGACGGCTTATTACGACGTGGCGCTGAAGCGCCGGCGCAATTCGCTGCTGCTTGGCTATGAGCGCTATCGGTTTGTGCAGGTACTGCTGGAGAACAAGCAGGGGCTGGACGACGCGGTTGCGCGGTTTGCGCCCGACATCATCGTGCATCTGGCGGCGCAGGCCGGGGTGCGGCACAGTCTGGCGCAGCCGGACGCCTATGTGGCGACCAACATCGTCGGCACGTTCAACCTGCTGGAGGCAGCGCGGAAACAGAAGCCGCAGCATCTGCTGCTGGCCTCGACCTCGTCGGTCTATGGCGGCAACGACGCGATGCCGTTTGCCGA
>JBEBXE010000080.1:0-11308 GCA_040391705.1 Aerobium aerolatum | reverse complement strand
AGCTCCCTTCGACAACATCAAGGTGCGTCAGGCCGTGATGTCGGCCATCGACCGGGAGACCGTGATCGAGGGCGCCTATTCGGGCTACGGCATTGCGATCGGCAGCCACTACGCGCCGACCGACAGCGGCTATATCGACCTCACCGGGGTGATCCCGTATGACGTCGACAAGGCGATGGAGTTGCTCAAGGAGGCGGGTTATCCTGACGGCTTCGCCTTCTCGATGAAATGCCCGCAGATAACCTACACCACCCGCAGCTGCGAAGTGATGCAGGCGATGCTGTCGGAAGTCGGCATCACCATGAACATCGAGGCGAGCGAATTTCCGGCCAAGTGGATCGATGAAGTCTTCATCAAGCACGATTACGACATGTCGATCGTCGATCATGCCGAGCCCCTGGACATCGATATCTACGCGCGTCCCGACTACTACTTCCGCTACCAGAACGCGGCGTTCAATGAGTTGATCGAGAAGGCTACGGTGAACGCGAACGAGGACGAGCGTAACCAGCTGTACGGTGAGGCGCAGAAGATTCTCGCCAACGAGGTTCCTGCCGTCTATCTGTTTGACCTTCCGCGTCTGAACATCTGGGCCAAGAAGATCGAAGGCCTCTGGGCCAATGAGCCGATCTCTCAGGTCTATGTCCGCGACGCCTATTGGGCTGACTAAACCATTGAAGCTCCCGCCCAGCCGCTGGGCGGGAGCTTTCGTTCGCCATTCGTCTCTCTGGACTGATGATCTCGAAAGGTAATTCGCGATGGCGGGCATTCTCCTGCGTCGTCTGGGCTCGTTCACGCTGACGCTGTTGATCGCGTCGCTGCTCATCTTCGTCTGCATGGATCTTCTGCCCGGCAACGCCGCGGCGATCCTGCTGGGCACGGCAGCGCGCCCGGACACGATTGCGGCTCTGGAACAGCAGCTCGGCCTCGATCAACCGGCCTATATCCGGTACCTGACCTGGATCGCCGGCGCGTTTATCGGGAACCTCGGCGAGTCCGCATCCTATGGTGTTCCCGTTGGTGGCCTGATCGCCGAGCGGCTGGCGGTTACTCTGCCGCTGGCAGCGATGGCCCTGTTTATCGCAGTCGCGATTGGGGTGCCGATGGGCGTGTGGGCGGCGGCACGGTGGCGCAAGGCACCTGATCGTATCGCCTCCGGCTTTGCCCAGGTTGGCATTGCCATTCCTGACTTCTGGTTCGGATTGTTGCTGATCCTGACGTTTTCCACGACGCTTCAGTGGTTTTCTGCAGGCGGTTTTCCCGGCTGGCAAACGCCGCTCGGCGCGTTGAAATCCTTGATCCTGCCGGCGGTCGCATTGGCGCTGCCTCAAGCCGCGATCCTGATACGCGTCACCCGTTCCGCCGTTCTCGATGTCTCCGGTGACGACTTCATCCGTACTGCGCAAGCCAAGGGCCTGACAGAAGGCCGCATTCTGTGGCGGCATGCCGTGCGCAACGCGCTCGTCCCCATCGTCACGATCATCGGCCTGCAGTTTTCATTCCTGATTGCCGGGGCGGTTCTGGTGGAGAACGTCTTCAATCTGCCGGGGATCGGCCGCCTCGCGTTTCAGGCGCTGTCGCAGCGCGATCTCGTGGTCATCCGGAACGTCGCCATGTTCTTTGCCGGCCTCGTCATTCTGGTGAATTTCCTGGTCGACCTGTCCTATCTCTGGCTTGATCCAAGACTGAGGGCCCGCCGATGACTGCAATCGTCGCCAAACCTCGCCGCCCATGGTTCGGGCCGCATTTCCGGCTCCATCTGGGCATGAGCATCACCGGTGTCGTCGTCGGCATGGCCTTGCTGTCGCTGGTGTGGACGCCGGCGCCGCCCACCAAGATGCGCATCGCCATGAAGCTCAAGCCACCGTTGGAAAGCGGTCTGGCGGGAACGGACCAGTTCGGTCGCGATATCTTCTCGCTGCTGATGAGCGGGGCGTGGAATTCGCTCTCCATCGCGGTGGTGGCAATCGGCATCGGCGTCGTTGCCGGCGTCGCGCTGGGCACGACAGCGGCAGCCAAACGTGGTTTCATCGAGGAAATCATCATGCGGTTTGCCGACGTGGTGTTTGCATTTCCGGCGGTGATTTCGGCGATCATGATTGCGGCGCTGATCGGGTCGGGTGCGACGACGCCGATCATCGCGATCGGCCTGTTCAATATTCCCGTCTTCATCCGCATCTCGCGCGCGCTGGCGCAGCGCGTGTGGTCGAACGATTTCTGCCTCGCGGCGCAGGCTGCCGGAAAAGGTGCGTTCCGCATCACCACCGATCACGTCCTGCCCAACATCGCCGGCGGCATCGCGATTCAGGCAACGATCCAGATCGGCCTCGCCATTCTCGTCGAAGCGGGCCTGAGCTTCCTTGGGCTGAGTCTGGCACCGCCGTCGCCGTCATGGGGCCGTATGCTGGGCGACGCGCAAACCTATCTGAGCCAGGCGCCATGGATGGCAATTGCCCCCGGACTTGCCGTGGCGATTGCGGTTCTCGGCTTCAACCTGCTTGGCGACGGATTGCGCGACAAGTTCGATCCGCGCACGGAGGGCGGCGCATGAAACTCTCTGTTGCGCTCGAGTCGATCGTACATTCGCAATGGGACGGTACCAGCCGCACCCTGGTCGAGAAGATCGCGTTCGAGGTTCCGCAGGGAACCACGATGGGCATCGTGGGTGAATCCGGCTCCGGCAAGTCGCTGACCTCACTGGCGATCATGGGTCTGCTGCCGCCCGGCATGAAGGCGAATGGCCGTATCGAGCTCGACGGGACCGATCTTTTGCAGCTGTCACCTCCGGCAATGCGCAAGATGCGCGGCGCACGGGTCGGCATGATCTTCCAGGAGCCGATGACCGCGCTCAATCCGGCGATGCGCATCGGCGATCAGATCACCGAGGGCCTGTTGGCGCATAAGCCGATGACGCATGCGCAGGCACGCGCCGAGGCGCTTCGACTGCTCGAGCGGGTTCGCATCCCTGACGCCAGGCGGCGCATCGACAGCTACCCGCATGAGATGTCCGGTGGGCAGCGCCAGCGCGTCGGCATCGCCATCGCGCTTGCGCCGGGACCGTCGTTGCTGATTGCAGACGAGCCGACGACGGCGCTTGACGTCACCGTTCAGGCGGAGGTGCTGGCGCTTCTCGGAGAGCTGATCAGCGACTTGCAGATGTCGTTGCTGATGGTCAGCCACGATCTCGGGGTTATCGCCAGCATCTGCGAGCGTACGCTGGTGATGAAGTCCGGGCAGCACGTCGAAAGTGGCGACACGCAGCTGGTTCTGCGCAATCCCCAGCAGCCCTATACACGCCGCCTGATCTCGGCAATTCCGCGCCGGGACGATGAGGATAAAGCCCGGCCGCTCGCCGCCCACCCAAGCGAAACCCCAGTGCTGGAGGTGCAAAACCTCTCGCGTGAATATCGCTCTCTATCCGGGCAGGTGTTGAGCAAGGCGGTCAACGATCTCAGCTTCTCGGTCAAGCGCGGGACGATCTTCGGTATCGTCGGCGAAAGCGGTTGCGGAAAGTCGACGTTGTCACGGATCGTCATGGGCCTGGATCGCCCGACGGCCGGCAAGGTCCTGTTCGACGGCACCGACCTGTTCACGCAGTCGCCGAGAGAACTTCGGCTTGCCAGGCGCGGATTTCAGATGGTGTTTCAGGACCCGCGTGGGTCGCTTGATCCGCGGCAGCGGGTGTCGCGCATCATCGCAGAACCGTTGTATCTGGACCCGCATGCGCCGAAAGGCAGCGCGCGCGAGGACATGATCGCCGAGGCGCTGACCAGCGTCGGGCTGACGCCGGACGATGCCAGAAAATATCCGCATCAGTTCTCGGGTGGACAGCGGCAGCGCATCGCCATCGCGCGCGCGCTCATCTGCCGTCCGAAACTCGTTATCGCGGATGAGCCGGTCTCGGCGCTCGATCTGTCCGTGCAGGCGCAAGTGCTGGAACTGATCCGCGAATTGCGCGACACTCAGGGGATCGCCTTCCTGTTCATCAGTCATAGTCTGGCGGTGGTGGAATCGATTTCGGATGAGATCGGCGTCATGCATCGGGGCGCGTTCGTGGAAACCGGCAAGGCGCGCGACGTGTTTGGCAATCCGAGCCATTCCTATACCCAGACGCTCATTGCCGCGGAGCCTCGTATCGACCAGCCCCGGCGTTATGGATTGGTCTCGGCAAGCGGATCAGCGATCGAAGCGCTTTAGTTTTTTGTGCTCATGCATGTCTGGGCCGACATGCTGCAAGTGGAGGGAAGACATGCAGAAAACAGTTGATGGCGAATCCGTTGACCAGTTCATCCGGCGTCATATGGCCGGGGATTTCCTGCTCTGGTCACCGAACATCCAAGCCGAAGCATTCCTGAACTGGGACCGCATCTGGGCGACGCGAACCATTGCGCGTGGCACGCCGCAGCCGTTCCCGGTTGCTGCCAAGCCGCTCGACATCACCTTCGACAGCGAGGGCAAGACCTACACGATCGACGATCTGATGCGCTGGGAGTTCGTCAGCGGTTTGCTCATCATCAAGGATGGTGAAATCAAGCTGGAGCGCTATGCCAAGGGCCTCACCGCCGACCGCTGCTGGCAGTCGTCTTCGATGGTGAAGTCTCTGGCTGCGATCCTCATCGGCGCGGCGGTCCACGATGGCGCGATCCGCAGCATCGAGCAGCCGATCACCGACTATCTCCCCGACTTTGCCGGCACAGCCTATGATGGCGTCACCATCAAGGACCTGCTTCACATGGCATCCGGGGTGGACTGGGTCGAAAATACCGACGACCTGAACACCGATGTGGCCGAGCACTACATCAAGGTCATCGCTGCGCGCACACCGGATTACATCCTGAACTACCTGAAGACGCGGCCTCGCGCCAACCCCAGCGGAACCCAGTACTACTACAACACCGGCGACACCTTCATCCTGAGCCATATTCTCAGCCGGGCCACCGGCAAGACTGTGGCCGAATATTGCTCCGAAAAGCTCTGGAAGCCGATGGGGTTTGAGCAGGATGGCTACTTCATCCTTGATTCCGACGACGGTCACGAAGTGGTCGGAAGCTGCTGCGGGGCGTCGACGCGCGACTATGCGCGGTGGGGCCTGTTCATGCTCGCGGACGGCGTTATCGATGGCAAGCGCATCGTTCCGGAAGGTTGGGTCAAGGCCTGCACCAGCCCGACTGCGCCTAATTTCGCCTTCGACTTTGGCGGCGAGCGTGGCGTGGCCGGTGGCGCGGATACGGCTTTCGACGGCTATGGCTATCTCTGGTGGGTCCGTCCCGACGGTGACTATCAGGCGCTCGGCAGCTATGGGCAGTGGATTTATGCCAGCCCCGCAAACAACACGGTGGCGGTGGTTCTCGGCGCAGTACCGCGCCATGTCTACATGACGCCGGAGGAGTTGGCGCTGCATCGCAACTCGTCGCATTGCGGCTCGAACATGCGTCTCGATTTCATCAAGGCGGCCATGGACGCGCTGGCTTGAGGCCATCCAAGTCTACCGGAGCAAATCACGGCCGCGCAGATGACACGGGGCCATCTCGGACGTATCCTCGACGCGCTGCAGATTGAAGGAACGCCTAGAGATGCCCAAGGATCAGGCGGCAAGACCGTCGCAGCCGGTTAGTGCGATGGATGGCGGTCTGTTCGATACCGAGAGGCCGGGAGGACTGCACGAGCGGGTCTACAAGAGTCTTGTTCACGCGATCATCTCCGGCCGCTTTGCCAAGGGGGACAAACTTCCTTCGGAAGGGGATCTGGCGGCGACTTTCGCCGTATCCCGTCCCGTTGTCCGCCAGGCTCTGGAAAAACTGCGCGCTGAAGGCGTTATTGAATCGCTGCGCGGGTCAGGCAATTACGTGGCCAGCCTCGACCATCTGGTCAACAGTATGCACGAGTTGGGCTTCGATTGGACCAAGCTCGCCAAGACCATGCTGGACGATCTGGAGTTTCGCCTGCTCGTCGAACCTGAAGCCGCCTATCTCGCCGCGCGCCGGCGAACGCGAGCTGATCTCAACCGGATGCGCGCCGCGCTCGATCAGTTCGAGGAAGCTCACACGACCGGGCGCATTACGCATCATTTCGACTATCTGTTTCATGAAGCCATTGCTCTGGCCACGACAAACGGCCGCTTCATCGACGCAGCGCGTGCGGTGGAATTCCCGAAGGATGGCCAGAGTCTGCTGATACGCCACATCGCCTATTTTCATCCGCTCCGGCGTGGCGCTGAATTCATCCAGGAACATTTGCGCGTGTTCGAGCTGATCGAGGCGCGTGAGCCCGAGGCGGCACGAAAGGCAATGTGGAACCACATCGATGCCAGCCGCAACCGCCTCAATGAGCAACTCGAGGTGCTTCGCAGCGGACGGCTGACCAAACCTTCTTCGCCGCAGTCAATCATCGAGCAACGGAATACCTGAAGTCGCGCGACGTCACTCGCAATAGAGCGCCGCGTACCAAAGCCGCGACACGGTTGCCGCCACCATATCCGGGTCGTCGGCAAATTCGATGAGTGGCGGATTGGTCTGTCCGTAGATCTTGAGAAGAAGCTCGTCGACCATGCTGATAAGGCAGTAGGTACGCAAACGCTGTTCCGGTAGTTGTTCATCCGTGATGGAGATGCGCTGGCGCAGGCGCTTGATCATGCGGTCGGACAGGTGTTTGTCCGCTTCACGACCGACTTCAGCGATCATCTCGTCCTCGTCCTTGAGGTGAAAATGGCACTTCATCAGGCCGACATTTTGCCTGAAACACCGCACATAGTGACGATTGCCGATTTCGATCGCCTGAAGGTCGGAGACGCCGCCTGGGACGGGTGGACGTGAGACGCGAACGAATTCGAAATAGTCCTTGAGCGTCTTGGCGACTACTTCTCGTTTGCCGGCGAAGTAGCGATAGAAGGTACCGTGGGCCAGCACGGCCTGTTCAGCGATCATATCCACCGAAATCGAATGATAGGCCTTTGAGCGCAGGAGGGTCGCGGTCGCGATCTCGATCTGGAGCTCAGTCCTCACGGTCTTTCTTTCATTTTTGGCATTGGCAAGCTTCTGCTCGAGAAACTCGACGTAATCGTACATCGCGCACCCCCCCATTCTTTGTCTCTTCATAGCAATGACGACGCTGCCAACAAAGCCGCTTGACAAAAAATGACGACCTTGTCATTTTTCACGTCAAGGGATGGAGTTGCCTGTGACGATTATGGCTGACAGAGGTTCATCGATCGCGTTCGAGAAGGTCCGCAAGACCTATGGCGATTTCGTAGCCCTCGAGAGTTTCTCGATGAGCGTGGCGCCGGGCGAGTTCATGACGCTGCTTGGACCAAGCGGGTCCGGCAAGACGACGGCGCTCAATTGCCTGGCTGGCTTCATCGATATCGGCGCTGGCGACATCCTTATCGATGGCGTTTCGATCGCCCGCGTGCCGACCGAAAAACGCGGTATCGGCATGGTGTTTCAGAACTATTCCCTGTTTCCCCACCGCTCGGTGATCGGCAATGTCGCCTTCCCGCTGGAGATGCGCGGCATGGCGCGGGACGAAGTCCGGCGACGCTCGCTCAAGGCGCTCGAAATGGTGCGCCTCGACGGTCTTGCCGAGCGCATGCCGCATGAATTGTCGGGCGGACAAAAGCAACGTGTCGCCTTTGCCCGCGCGGTGGTGTTTGAGCCACGCGTGCTCCTGATGGACGAGCCGCTTGGCGCGCTTGACCTCAAGCTGCGCGAGACGCTCCAGCTCGAGATCAAGCAATACCAGCGCCAGATCGGCTGCACGGTCATCTATGTGACGCACGACCAGGGCGAGGCGCTGACGCTTTCCGACCGGTTGGCGGTGATGGACAAGGGCGTCATCCAGCAGCTTGGTACGCCGCATGAACTTTATGACCGGCCGGCCTCGCGCTTCGTGGCGGAGTTCATCGGCTCGAACAACATCCTGAAAGTTGTGGGGTCGAGCGGTTCGACGGTCAATGTCGAAGGCCTGGGCCCGATCGATATTACCTCGCGTGCGCCGCCGTCTGGTGGCTACGTCGCCCTGCGTCCGGAGCAGATCAAACGCGCGCCCAAGGGTCGGGTTGCTGCCCGGCTCGAGCAAGCCGTCTTCTTCGGAGATTCCATCCGTTACGTGCTCAGGGGGGCGGACGGCAGCGAAATTTCCTTGATCGAACAGCGCGATCCCGCAGCTGTGGCGCCGTCTGTCGGTGACGAGATGCGCTTCGATTTCGACGACAGCAACATGACCTATCTGCCGGAGTAAGCCGGAGAGCGTGGGACTGAGATTTAAGGAGGATGACATGGTAAATCTGACGAGACGTGCTTTCAATATCGGTGCTGCCACGGTCGCGTTGGGCGCGTTGAGCGCACGCATGGCTGCGGCGGAAGGCGTGACAATCGTTGTCAACGGTTCAGGCGGATCGCTGGCGGAGGTCATCAAGACGCTGTTCGAAGATCCGTTCACCGCGCAGACCGGCATCAAGGTGCGATCGACTGCTCCGGTCAGCCTGCCCAAGCTCAAGGCGATGGTGGAGTCGGGCAATGTCGAATGGGACCTGACGGAACTCAACGGCGACGACGTGTCACTCGCCTCCGAGGCGGGTTGGCTTGAAGAGATCGACTATTCGATCGTGGATCCACAAAACGAGCTTCCCGCCATGGCGAAGGAGCCGATGGCGGTGGTGCGCGCTTCCTATTCGACGGTGATTGGCTTCCGTTCGGATCGTTTCCCTGCAGACAAGCAGCCAAAGACCTGGGCAGATTTCTGGGACGTGGCGAACTTCCCCGGACCGCGCTCGCTGCAGAACTCTCCCAAGTGCAATCTCGAGTTCGCGCTTCTCGCCGACGGCGTTCCGCTCGCAGAACTCTATCCGCTGGACGTCGATCGCGCCTTTGCCAAGCTTGACGAGATCAAGGATCACATTCCGGTCTGGTGGGACAACGGCGCGCAGCACGTCCAGTTGCTGGTCGACGGCGAAGTCAACATGGTCTCGTGCTGGAATGGCCGGATCACGCCGCTGAAGGACGAAGGCCGTCCCGTCGACATCAGCTGGGACGGTGGCGCATTGCTGCTGTCCTATCTCGGAATTCCAAAGGGCGCCAAGCATCCGAAGGAAGCGATGCAGTTCATGCGTTTCCGCATGGATCCGGTCGCCTCGGCCGAGTTTGTGAAGATCATGCCCTATCCGGGCTTCGTGCCGGGCATGATGGAACTGTTGGAGCCGGCATTCGTCGCCACGCTGCCGACCGCGCCGCAAAACTCCGAAGTGCAGTTCGCGTTCAACTCCGACTGGTGGGCGAAGAACCTCGAAGAGGTTCAGAACCGTTGGAACGAGTGGCTGCTGATCTAGGCGTCGGACCGAAACCGGCATCCGGTTTCGGATCAGTCTGATCCAATCAACGAGACAGAGCGTCGTTTGTGCGTCCGAAAGGGCGCACGGCGGCTCTAGCCTGGCGGGTACGTGAACGATGAATATGAAAAGGCCGATCATTCTGCTGCTGCTTGCGCCGGCTGTCGTGCTGATCGGCCTTCTCTTCGTTCTGCCGTTGTTCGGCGTGATGCGCCTGAGCATCCATGACGGGACCGGATTTTCGGTCAGTCCTATCCTCGAACTGTTCAATTCCCGGGTCGCTCTGGTGGTGTTGGAGCGGACGTTCCTGCTCGCCGCCTCGGTGACCGCGATGTGCCTGTTGCTGGGATATCCGGCAGCCTATTTCATGAGCGGCCTGCGACCCAAGGTGCGCGCGTTCGTGACCTACCTGATCCTGCTGCCGTTCTGGGTCAGCATCCTCATCCGCACCTATACCTGGATCGTGATCCTGGGACGGGAGGGGATCGTCAACAAGGGGCTTGCTGCATTGGGGCTGGCGCCGGTGCAGGTGCTCTACACCGACACAGCGGTGCATATCGGGATGATCCAGATCCTGTTGCCGATCGTGATCATCACCTGCCTGGCATCGATGCTCGATATCGAGAAAGACCTGCTGAAGGCGGCACGTTCGCTTGGGGCGTCGCGCACCCAGGTATTCTGGAAAGTGTTCTTCCCGCTGAGCGTCAGTGGCGCTGCCACCGGCGGCCTGATCTGCTTCATCCTCTCGCTTGGCTTCTTCGTCACGCCGGCTCTGCTCGGCGGGCGGCGCAGTATCATCATTGCAAATCTGATCGACCTTCAGGTTCACCAGACGCTCAACTGGGGCTTTGCCGCTGTCCTGGCCACGGCGCTTCTTGTTGTGACGCTGTCTTGCCTCGGGCTGTTCTGGCTCGTGATGCGCAAGCGGGTCGAATTCACCGGCGCGGGGCTTGGACGATGAGACACGCACTGGCAGCATATTTCGTCTTGCTGGTGGGATTCCTCATCCTGCCCCTGATCTTTCTCGTGCCGATTTCACTCTCGGCGAGCCAGTTCCTCGAATTTCCGCCAACCTCGCTGTCACTTCGTTGGTACGCGGCGTTCTTTTCGGATCAATCCTGGGTGTCGGCGGCAATTCTGAGCTTTCGCGTCGGGATCGGCGCCACGATCATCAGTCTCGTGTTCGGGACGCTGGCCTCGATCGCGCTGGTGCGCGGCCATTTTCCGGGTAAGGGCCTGCTGACGGCATTGTTCATCGCGCCGCTGATCCTGCCGACCGTCGTCCTCGCGCTGGCGCTCTACATCGTCTTCCTGCGCTGGCAGCTGGTGGACAACGTGCTGGCTTTGACGCTGGCGCACGCCATCGTCGCACTGCCCTATGTGGTGATGATCGTGTCCTCCAGCCTTCGCCGCTTCGATACGACGATCGAACGGGCGGCGCGTGTTCTGGGTGCTGGTCCGATCAAGGCCTTCCTGCTGGTCACGCTTCCCTATCTGGTGCCGTCGATGTTTGCCGCCGGTATTCTGGCCTTCTTCGCCTCGTTCGACGAGCTGATCATCACACTCTTCGTCTCCGGTGGCGCGCAGACGCTGCCAGTCCGGATCTGGAACGATCTTGGCTTCAAACTGGACCCGACCGTGCCGGCCGTGGCGGTGATGCTGACGGCGCTCAGCATTGTCGGCATGGGCATCGGCGAACTGATCCGGCGCCGCAACGAGCAGCGCTACCAATCCGCAACACCTCCCGAGGCGTGACATGAATGCAAGCCCATCCGTTTCCGACAGCAACTGGCCGGTTCTGGCAGCCGACGTCGATCGCCTGATCCAGAACATCGAGGCGACACCGCTTGCCGACAATATCTGGGCACTGGTCCGCGACGCGGCAGCTGCCAATGGCCCGCAGCCGATGTGGACTTTCTTCGAGGAAAGCGAAAACGCAACCAGCACATATGCAGAAGTAAAGCAGGGCGTCGAGCGGACCGCTGC